>JACFNM010000230.1 GCA_019454915.1 Chitinophagaceae bacterium | reverse complement strand
CCAGAGGTACTCTATACGGAGTTATAGGATATTTGAGCGATCATCTCGGTTGCAGATGGTACACTAAAGAGGTAGAGAAAATTCCGCAGACAAAAACCATCTCCCTGCCAGCTATCAATGACCGCCAAAAACCGGCGTTCGAATATCGCGAAGCATGGTATCACGAGGCTTACCAGACGGACTGGGCAATCCACAACCGTTTGAATCCCGGTATGATCCCCATTCCTGACTCCTTAGGCGGTAGTTATATTGCTTATCCATTTGTGCACACGTTTTATAGTATGGTTCCTCCTGAGCAATATTTCAAACAGCATCCCGAATATTTTTCAGAGGTGAATGGAAAAAGAGTAGGTAAAGACGCGCAACTCTGCCTTACTAATCCGGAGGTGGTGAAGATAGCCACCGAATCTGTTTTGGGCTGGATCAAAGATCATCCGGAAGCGTCCATCTTTTCTGTTGATCAAAATGACGGGTTGGGATATTGTGAATGTAAAAAATGTAAAGCACTCGACGATGCAGAAGGGAGCCATTCGGGTACGCTGCTTCATTTTGTAAACCAGGTAGCGGAATCTGTGGCTAAGGTTTATCCCGACGTAAAACTTCAAACGCTGGCATACGCCTATACCGAGGTGCCTCCAAAAACGCTACGCCCGGCACCCAATGTGACTATTCGTTTGTGCCATTATAACTATTGCTCAGCACACCCGATAGGCGTGTGCAGCAGCCACCAGGTTTTTATGGATCGGTTAAATCAGTGGAAAGCCATTTCCAACGGTATTTCTATCTGGGATTATTTCACCGATTATAGTCGTTACCTGATGCCTTTCCCCAATTTTGAACCGGTGAAGCATGATTTAAAATTTTATAAAGATCATGGCGTCACCGGCATATTCGCCCAGGGAAGTAATATGCCTTCACAAGGAGGGAGCGAATTTTCAACACTCCGCGCGTGGGTGTTTTCACAACTGATGTGGAACCCGGAAAGAGACGGAGAAGCCCTGGTCAACGAATTTGTGGAGGCAGTATATGGACCTTCCGCTCAACCTGTTAAAGACTATATCAGACTATTGCATGATCAGGTGAGGTCCGACAGCGTATATTTTAGTATTTATGCAGAACCGGGAGATGTTAATTACTTAACACCGGAAACGATTCGGGCTGCTGACAGTTTGTTTCAACTGGCGTTTCAGAAGGCCGGTAATGATATCTCGTTGAACAAACGGTTGGAACTGGCTTATTTACCGGTATTATATACCAAGGTATATTTCTATGGCGCCGGTGCATTTGATTTCATGAATGGAAAAAGCCGGGAAGAAGTGGTGGAGCAATTTAAGCGGATAATATCAGAGAATAAAATCACCCGCATTGCCGAACAGGCTGATAACGGCAATATTGAAAACCTTCTGGCAACTGCTGAAGGTAATCAGACGTTTTATACTGATTGGTGGATTGTCGGGCCATTCGATAATGAAACAAAAAGAGGATTGATTACAACTTATGAACCGGAAAAGAAATTTGATACTTCTGCTATCATGGAAGGAAAGGGTGGGATGCCTGTACAATGGAGAAGGTATGATAATCCGAATGCCGGATTTATTGATTTTGCTCATTTATTTGACCCTTCCGAAAATGTGGTAGCTTATGCCCGAAGAACAGTAATGATGCCTGACGCAAAGAAGGTGCGGTTTGGTATAGGAAGTAATGATGGCGTTCGCGTTTGGGTTAACGGCAAACTGGTTTTAGATCGCCAGGTTGGCCGGAGAGCCCGGGTAAATGATGATATCATTACCGTGGCTTTGCAAAAAGGGGATAACGATATTCTGGTAAAGGTGGATCAGTTGAAGAGAGGCTGGGGATTCTATTTTACCGAACTTGACTAAGGTCGGAATCGCCAGCCTCTGAGAAGATGTTTAATATAATCTTACCGGCCCCGCCATTCCCAGGGATTGGAGTGGTTGGTCGTTCCGGTTTAGATTGGTGTACTTCTGAGCAATTTTATTATTTGTCAAAGTCTTCATGTAATTCAGCATCACCGTGATTACCCATACTTCCACCGTATTGGTTCCTTTTTGCAGGAACTTGTTCACGTCATATATTCTGTCGCCAAACCATTTCGTACTTACCTCTTTTCCGTTAATACTGATTTTTGAGATGCCATACACTTTCCCGAGATTGATGAATTTGAAATCCTTAGGATCGTCTACGTTGAAGGTGTTTTTATAGTATGCGGTACCTCCGAAATAGGCATGTTCCGGAATTTCCTTTAAATCCTTCAAAGTCGTCATAGCCGTTTTTTCAAACCGTCCGGTATAATGATGCAGTTGGATTTCCCAGCCACTATCTAATTTTATCTGCTTGGTGTTGCTGTTTATTGCGCCGGACTGATAATACTGGTCACCTTTGTCTTTGTTAAAGACAATTAATGCAGATGAAGCCGGACCAAGTGGCAGATTTATTCTGTTTTGATTCATTGGCAGGCGATATCTTTCTCCGGTTTCCGCATCCCATAGCCAGGCATTGTTTTTACCGGCTACACTTTTGTGAAAATCGGCTTCAAGCAGGTAATTATGACTGTCACTTGAGTTAATAAAAAACAGGACTTCTGCATCAGACATTTGATATCTGATCTGGGTGATGTGTCTGCGGGGATTTTTAATCTTTACGTAGGGCGCCAGGTTGTATTGCTCCTGGATTTGCGCAAACCATCCGCAGAAATCAGCATCAGGTTTATTAATCAAAATAAAACGATTGGAAAGTTGCTTCATCTTTTCCACCCATTGCTGTACCTCTTTATCTTTTTCTTCGTGCCGGTGCCATCCGGGATTATGCTCCGGATAAGTTTCAATGCAGAATACCCTTCCGCCACTTGCCACAAAATCGTGCAACTTCTTTACCGTAGGTACGCTCATTCCCCGAACTTCAATTAAAAACAGGGTACGATATTTCCTGTCACCATAACTCATTACTCCATTACGTATTGCTGAATCATTGATGACCTGTTCCGATACATAATCGCATGCATTCCCATTCTGATGAATAGACTCCCAGATCAACATCTGATAGTCGGGATACACATACTGCGGGAACGGTTCGTTTTGTGCACTGAGCTTTTCCCACATATCCGGAATGGGGGGCAGTAAAGCAATTTCTGCAAACATAGTTCCCTGCTGAAACAAGGCGGATAAGCGGGCACGGTAATCATTATACAAATGCAGATAGGGCCAAATGGTATTTTTTTCATTAAAATAGCCTCCCCAGATAATCCATCCGGGGAAGGGTGCATCAGGAGGAGAATAATTGAATCCATGAAATACCGGCTGGGTAACTCCCGAAATGGTACTTTGATCTCCGGCGATTTTAAATAGCTCAAGCGATTCGTTAAATACCATCTGGGTGTTGGTCAGCTCCTCAGAACTGATCAGTTTTTTGCCTTTCAGGTGAGCGGCAGAAGAAACGTATTTATTGATCATGGTATAGCCCTGTCCCAGGTGCCAGGGATAGCGCCGGTATTCTTCCTCAGAAATATCCTTGCCGATCCCGTATTTCATCCAGGTCTCACATTCAGGAATATCAATTGAAAAACTGCCTTCCAGCAGAAAATATCCTCTGCCATAAGCCTGTGCTCTGGATTTAACCCCGTTGTCGCGGCACCACTGTGCGAAGGTCTCTACAAAGTTCTCATGAAATAATTCAGCATTCGTTAGTGCCCAGTCATATCTCATTCTTTCCAGCATCCGTTTAAGCTCAGGTCCGGTCTCTACAGTATAATCAGGCCTGTAATTATTTCCCATTCCCCCTATTTTATGCAGGATGAACGGAAGATAGGGGAATACATCGTAGCCTCTTCTTTTCTTAAATTCTTCAAAAACCGTTTTGTTAAGATTTGCCCCTTCTAATTCCATGCTATCTACAAAGACCGATCTGAAATTGGATGGTAATGACCCCATCTTTTCTTTGATCTTACCGGATATTTTGTTCAAGAATTTATTGACGGAATCTTTACTCAAATGATTTAAAACAGGGCCTCTTCCACCAGGCGCGCCTACAATTACTCTTTCAAATCCATTTACTTTTACTAAGGCATACAAGGCGAATTTTCCTCGCGGTACCGATACTTTTATAAAGCCGTTTTTGATCTGATCGGAAAGATCAATCACCTCATCCATGCCGTTTAATGGATCGGGAACAAGTTTCACAGTCATCATTTCCACCCTGCGGCCTACATAGGGAAAGGTATTCGTAGGGTCGGCTTCCTTATACAAATCAAAAAGAGAATATTCTTCATCTAAGGGGCCGGCGAATTTCTTTACGCCGATAACGGCAATTTGTGTCCGGTCTTCTTCTTCTAAAAACTCTGCTCCGGAAGGAAAACCGGTTCCTAAAATCATATCGCAGGTCATCCCCAGCGACTGCGCTTCTTTTAGCGTAAACT
Source organism: Chitinophagaceae bacterium (assembly GCA_019454915.1). GTDB lineage: Bacteria > Bacteroidota > Bacteroidia > Chitinophagales > Chitinophagaceae > Agriterribacter. The sequence continues at coordinate 2,176 of JACFNM010000230.1, read as the reverse complement.
GAAACACGTCCATCCATTCATCGCTCAGCCATTTTAATGAAGGAACTTCCATATCGTCAGTATCAGAGGGGAAGGCGATGGGGTTGATTTCTACTCCCATAATGCCAGCAGATTTTAATAATCTTAATTCCCTGGCCAGTTCCGCCTTATTCACTTTGTCGCCGTTCCACCACCAACGCACGTAAGGTCTGTACTTAACATCAGGATTCTTAAAGATCTGATATAACTCCCCTTCTTTGAAGCCATCTTTGTCTTCCAGGAAATCCTGAGCATAGGATGAAATCCGGTTGGTGAGAACCAATCCCGATGCAGTCAGCGAGCCGTTGATTAAAAATTTTCTTCTGTTCATGATGTCCTTTTTGAGAAATGAAATTCAGGTTGTCGTCCTATCAAAGATAATGGGTAAATCACCGGCCAGGCGTCACAATTTGGTACATTGTTTATACTTTTTGATATGTATAACACGGATGACGGATACTGTTACAGAACACGAAAGGGTCTATCCGGCAAATGAGAACTGTAAGATAATTGTTATCAGGCAAGCAGTTTATGGAGCAACTGATGTAATAAAATCGTCTCGGAAACATTATCCGTTCTGTTGCATCCTTCCCAATCCTGGTACACGTATTCCAGGCAAATGAAGCCCGCATAATTGATTTCTCTGAATTGTTTCATAATGGTGGCGAAATCTATTTCGTTCTCTTTTACAATCGTCTGCAATTTACCTTTAGCCCCGCCTCTGGCATGAAAATGAGAAGCATGCGGGATTAAGGAATGTACAGTTTCGTTGGTTTGCCCCTGGTAAATGAAATGTCCGTAATCCAGCGTTAGTGTAATACCCGGGCAATCATGAATGAATTGGAGCGTACTGGATGCATCGGGCAGGATAGATCCAACGTGTGGTTCAATAGAATAAGTGATGCCTGCTGCTTTAGCAGTCTCCACACGCCAGTGTGTTTCTTCAACGGCACGCTTCCAGTCGTCCTGAGGATTCTCACCAGCATGATATACACCCGGTAAACCGGTTATATGGCGTGTCTCTAATGCATGCGCAAAGTCAAGTATTTTCAAAAAAATTTCTCTGTTGTGGGAGCGAACCGGCAAGTCAGGCGTATTGGCAGCATGGACAGGAGGCTCAGCACCTGTTTGCAAAAAAACATCCGCTGCTGTTAATCCTTCGGATTTCAACTGATCTGATAGGGCTTTCCCTTTACCCGCCGGGTCATTAGCAATATGGCTTGGGTAAATATGCGAACGGCCTTCAAATATGCCGAGATCAACTGCGTCAATGCCTAACAGCTTAATTAAACGGAGTGCATGAAGATGCGAAAGCAGCGGAAAGGTGAAGTCAGCACAGGAAAATTGAATACTACTGTTACTCATGATCTAATCGTTTTAAGACGAATTCAAAATTTATTGCGCGTACGCCAGACTTTCACGATAATACCCGCTGATGATATCCCATGCCTTGTCAGCAGAAAGATCCCCCCGGATGACTTGTTGCAATGGAACCCCTGCCTTATCCTGCAAAGCCACATATCCATTGTACCGCGGACGTATCAGGGCGTTTTCATGCGTATGGAAACTGTCTGTAAAAAATCCTCCGGTAAAAGGAATTAAATCGGTAGAAAGCCAGGCTTCCTCCCGGGCAGGTTGTCCGCCGGCATATAAGTACAGGTTAGCTTGTATATCGGCACTTGCGCAATAGAGTGAAAAGTCAACCGCCAGTTCTCTTTCTTTACAATGTGACGAAATTGCCATACCCGTGCCACCTAATATACTGCGTAAAGGTTTACCGTTTAATTCAATCAGGTTACCGAAACATAAAGGTTTATCTACAAAGGAAGGGCGCGTATAATTGCTGTAGCTATAGGCAAACGGACAATAGGCGAACTGGTCGTTTTGAGTCAGTAACTCATAAATCATAATCGGATTCCATTGCAGTATTTCCTTTGGCATCGGCTCGGCTAATCGTCTGAGCAATTCCATTGCCTCTATGGCTTTATCTTTTTCAGCGATTGAATCAAGACCGGCAAACGGTTTTGCTTCTAATGCATGCAGCAGCATCAGCCAGTTTAAAAAAAGATCAGCTCCAAAACCCGGCATAACCGCTCTTTTTTTATCTGCAAGCGCTATCAGGTCTTCCCATGTTCGCGGCAGGCTCAGGTTGTATTTC
>JACFNM010000229.1 GCA_019454915.1 Chitinophagaceae bacterium | reverse complement strand
GGTATTTCCGAAGGTCCTTCTATGATCAACAGCGAAAATGCGCTGCTCAAAGGCACGGTGATGTTTGACGTGAGAGGACGTGATTTGGGCAGTACGGTCAACGAAGCGATGGAAATACTCCAAAAGTCGCTAAAATTGCCGAAGGGCTATTATATTCAATGGAGCGGAGAATGGGAAAGTCAGCTTCACGCAGCTAAAACCCTCAAACAGATCATCCCTATTGTCATTTTGATTATCCTCCTGATTCTGTACCTGAATTTCAGGGATTGGCGCGATGCTGCCAACACGCTTTTAGCCCTGCCTTTCTCGCTTATCGGCGGCGTACTCATCTTGTATTTTTACAAGACCAATCTTTCCGTAGCGGTAGCGGTGGGATTTATTGACCTGTTCGGAGTAGCGGTGGAAACGGGAGTGGTGATGATGATTTATTTAGAGGAAGCCATGCAAAAGATGGTCAAAGAGAAAGGAGCTTCCGTTGATAAACCTACCCTGCGGCATTACGTGATGGAAGGCGCCGTCAAACGGTTGCGTCCCAAACTGATGACGGTTTCGGTAATCCTGCTGGGACTGGTTCCTGTATTGTGGTCGAATGGAACGGGGATAGAACTGATGCGCCCCATTGCGCTGCCTATCATCGGCGGCATCATCACGTCAGCCATAAGCATCCTGCTGATTATGCCCATCTTATACGAATGGTTTAAAGAACACGATTTAAAAAAATTTGGCCGGATCAGAATGGCCGGTATTCAAAAAGAAACGATATGAAAACTTATCAATCAATAATCCGATTTTGGAAATACTATCTGTTTTTCTTGTTCACATTTATTTCTGTTGCGGCAAATGCGCAGGAACAAAATAGTAGTCCGGAAGATATTTGGAAGTTAGAACGTATCTTAGACAGTATAGAGGTTCAAAATGCAGGGTTGCAACAATTTGCATTAAAAACGAATGCCAGTAACAAACAGGCCGAAGCGGTGAAAGCGTGGGATGCACCTTCCATTGGCGTTGGGCTGAGTGAATTTCCGTACAACGTACCCAAAGGAATGGAAGCCCGAAAAATGCCGATGATCAGGGTGCAGCAGATGTTCCCGAATTTTGCCCGGCAGAAAAATCAAAAGGCGTATTTCGAATCTTTTTCCCAACTGAATAAAAATGACCGGGAGACGATGAAGAATCAACTTTTTTTTCAGGCAAAAAACACCTTTACAGAAGCGTATATCGCCGAAAAGAAGTTGGCGGTCCTCGACCAGCAGGAGAAACAAATTCAGCTTCTTTTAAAAATAGCCGAAGGCCGGCTTCAGTACGGCAAGGCCGATTTGCCCAATATCTATAAAATCCGCGCCAAACTCAGTGATTTAAAATCGCAACGTATCAAAATAGAAAGTGTGGTCGGGCAGTCATCGGCCATTTTGAACAGCCTGATGAACCGGCCTGTCGGGCAATCTCTAAAAATAGATACCCTTGCAGATCCGGCGGCAAACCGGATAAATATTCTCAGTATAGATTCCGGCTATATACAAAACCACCGTTCGGATATTCAGCGGATTTCCAACGAAATAGAGACAGATAAGTTGCAACAAAAATCCATTTTATCACAGAGCAAACCTACCTTCGGCATTACCCTGGACAATATGCGCATGGCCGGCGGCATGTATATGTACAATGTGATGGCGATGGTAACGATTCCGATTGCGCCGTGGTCGAAAAAAGGTTATAAGAATGAAGCACAATCCCTTGATTATGAAATCCAGGCCAAACAGAAGGATTTTGAAGACAAGGTACAGCAAACCCTTGGTGTTGTGCACAAGCAACAATTGGAAATACAGACCGCAGAAAAAGACCTGAATATTTTTAAAACCGAAGTCATTCCGGCTTATAAAAAAACCTTACAAGCTAATCTGGATGCTCTTGGCGAAAATCAGGGGAACATTTACGAAACCCTTACGGCGTGGGAGGATTTGACGATGAAGGAATTTGAGTATTACGAAAAATTATCGGATTTGATAAAATCTAAAATTGAATTGCAAGCAGCAATTCAACAGTATTAAAAGAAATTTAAAAACAATTTCAATTCTTTTCAAAATGAATAAACGAATAAAAATGAAAGACGTTAATTGGCGGATAAGACTAATGATCTGGTTGATTTTGCCGATGGGTTTTTTATTTTCCTGTCAGCGTCAAACCAAAGACGTTCAAAAGGTTGAAAACAAGGAAATAAACACCGATTCCCTTTTGAAATATTTAGCCGAACCGGTAACGCAAACAGCGGTTGGATATTATAAAACGATCGAGCCACAGCCGATGTCTCCGCAGGACACGCTAAGTGTAGAAGGATTTATAGGTTTTGACCAAAGGGCTTTGAATGGGGTAAACACCCGGATAACGGGCAGGATAGACCGCCTTTTTATAAAATATGCCGGCCAGCAGATAAGAAGCGGACAACCACTAATGGATATTTACAGTCCCGAATTGGTCGCTGCGCAACGCAATCTTTTGCAGGCGGTAAACGGTCGAGAAGAAGTTCTTATCAATGGATTAAAAGAGCAATTACTAAATCTTGGGATGACTGCCGCCGAAATTGACCGGGTAATGCAAACCAAAAAACCCATCTTAAACATTACCATTTATAGCCCGTATAACGGTATTTCACAATCGTCCCAAATGACCGGAATGGGCATGCAGGAAGGAGAAGACAACACGGACCTGCCCATCAAAGAAGGGCAATATGTGCAAAAAGGAGAGCCGGTGTTTGCCATTCAAAACACAGGTCAGAAATGGGCGATTCTGAACATTTTAAATCAGGATTTTATGTCGGTTAAATTGGGTACTCCTGTTAGGCTATTTACAGAAGCCAATCCCCAACAAATCGTGAGTGGGCGTATTGATTTTATTCCTCCTTTTAGAAATGAGGAAGAGCAGACAGGCCAGGTTCGTGTGTATTTGAATAACCTGCCGGAACAGTGGAAAATCGGAACGCTTATCCGTGCTAAAATCGCTACACAAACGGGTGGAGAATCCCTATTTATTCCGCGTTCAGCGGTCAATATTCTTGGCCCCGATCATTCGGTAGTATGGGTTCAAAATAAGGACAGGGAAAACGTTTTCAGCGTCAGAGATGTGGAAACAGGGGTACAAAAAGGTGATTTTATTCAAGTCACAGACGGTATTGCAGCCGGTGAAAAAATAGCCAAAGACGCTTCCTTTATGATAGACAATGACAGTTATATTAAATAATAAAATTAAGAACGATGAAAACTAAATATATCATTCTATTTGTGGCTTTGTTCCTTGCGTGGGGTTGCAACGACAAGTCTGCAAAAAACGAACAAGACAAAACAGAAAAAGTGAGTCCAACAAAAGAGATTGTGTATTACACCTGCCCGATGCACCCACAGGTACACAAAGATGAACCCGGAAAATGCCCGATTTGCGGAATGGATTTGGTGCCGGTAATGAAAACCGAAACAAATATGCAGGACACTACCCAAAGTATGCCGGGGATGAAAATGGACGCACAAAAACACGATTCAACGATGGACAATATGGATATGGAAGGGATGCACAGGAAAAAATCAGGTTCTTCTATGAAAAGCATGGATATGGGCGGAATGGACATGAGCAGTTCCGCCCCAATGCAGTTGTCTCCTCAACAACAATTTATGGCCGGGGTTGAAATAGTTGCTTTGGATGGCGGAGCAATAAGCCGTGAAATCATTTTAACAGGCACTACCACTTTTAATCCAACTGAAACATCGGTCGTCAGCGCCTGGGTAGGCGGCTGGATTCAAAAATCTTTTGTCCGCAATCCGGGAGAAAAAATCCATGCTGGTCAAAAACTTTATGAGTTATACAGCCCCGATTTATTAGCTGCTGAAAACGATTACCGCATTGCTATTCGGCAAAGGCCGTTGTTTCAAAAATCTTCAGTGGATGTATCTAAAACAATTCAGGCGCTGCAACAAAAGATGTTGAGGTGGGGACTTTCTCAATCGCAGGTTGATCGGCTTGCTACTGAAAAGCCCACCGGAAAAATCGCCATTTACAGTAAAAAATCGGGCATTCTGTCTCAAAGATTAAAAGTAGAAGGCGATTTCGTAAATGAAGGCGAGACTGTTTTTGAATTGATAAACAACGATCGTCTTTGGGTAAAAGCGCAGCTATACGACACAGAGCTTGGCTTTCTTTCAGACCATCCGGCGGTAAAGGTGAAATTGGAAAACTATCCCCAAGTTTTGAATGGGAAAATAGCCTTCAACAATCCCGTGAACAAGGCCAATTCACGAATGTATCCGATTTATATTTCCATTGCCAATCCAGGTAGCAGAATACAAAACGGAATGTTAGCCAAGGTGTATATACAGCAAAGCGGAGCAACAGGCCATTCTGCGCTTTCTATTCCGGCGTCTGCCGTGGTTTACGATGGCGGCATGACCTATGTTTGGGTAGCCTTACCAGGAAATCAGTTTAAAAGACAGATGGTGCAATTGGGTAAAAGCAATCACGACAGAATGAAGGTTTTGGCCGGATTACAGAGTGGAGATAAGGTGGTAAGCGCGGGCGTTTATTTAGTCAACAGCGAATACCGGCTCAAAACGGGCGGCGCTAATATGGCCGGCATGCAAATGTCGGATATGAAAATGGGTGGAAAAAGTGAAAAATAAATTAGGAGATCACCCCCCGCCCGGCTCTATCTTTGTTCTGCAATTAATCACTTAATCATTAAAAACGTAAGACAATGAAACGACAAATTGAAGTGTTTTCAGCCGGATGTCCGGTATGTGAACCCGTAGTGAAAATGGTAGAAGAGATGGCTTGCGCCTCTTGTGAAATAACAATTTATAACCTTGTTGAGCAATGCGATTCAAAAGTATGTGTTGATAAGATGAAAGAATACAACATTACTTCACTGCCCGCCGTAGCTGTAAATGGGAAACTTCTTTCTTGCTGTAAAGACAAAGGCATAAGCAAAGGGGAATTGATAGCAGCCGGAATTGGCCAGGTTAATTAGTTTACCCAAGGTGTTATTAACTAATACAATCCAACTTCCCGGTGCGGGAGTTGGGTTGTATTTAAATTGAACCAAGATGTTACCAAATGATTTAACGAAAGACCTTAAGACACGATTAAAGGGGATAAGAGGACAGATCGAAGGAGTAATAAAGATGCTCGATGAAAGCAATGATCCTGCACAAATATTAAATCAATTTAAAGCCGCAAGCAAAGGATTCGAAAAAGCACAACATCTTCTATTGGACGAAGTGTTTAGGAAGGCACTGGCAATAAAAATTGTAGAAGCTTTAGACACCTGTCCGGGGGATTGCGGGCAGGAGGAAAAGATTGCAATCATCAGGACCCAATTCCCTGAATTGGGACTAAATGAACTTACCGGTAAGATGAAAGAGATGAATGATATAATGGAATTCTTGCATAAAGATAAAGAAGATTTAAAGGAAGTATTATTTAAAATAGACAATATATCTTGTCTGGGATGTAGTGAAAAAATAACAGATATTCTAACGGAAACAGTCGGAGTTAAGGAGGTAAAAATCGCGATGAAACAAAAATTAGTAAAAATCAAATTTAATCCCACCGTAACCAATGAACAACAACTTAAAATTGTTATGTCAAACATAGGATATAGCCCGAGAAATATTTCACGATTTGTATGAACAGAAAACAGTTCTTGTTATTATTATCAGCAGCAACATTTATCATATTTTTCCAAATATACATGGTTGCACCCATGATGCCCGCATTATCCACCTTTTTTAAGGTAACAGAAGAGCGAATTGGTTTGGCAATTACAGCCTACTTAATACCTTATGGAATTTCGACGCTTTTTTACGGACTATTTGCAGATAAGATTGGCACAAAGAAAATTATACTATTATCGCTTTTTGCTTTTGCCTTATTGACTGGACTAACCTCATTGTCTCAATCTGCCACCCAATTAATAGCATGGAGATTCCTCACCGGTGTTGGTGCGAGTGGCGTAGTGCCTATTAGCCTGGCATGGGTAGGGCAATCATATTCATATAATGAAAGGGGAAAGCCACTCGGATGGCTTTTTGGCGCTATGGCAGGAGGCAGCGCTTTTGGCGCCTTTGCGGGAGCATTACTGGAGGCATTTATCGGTTGGAGAATATTATTTCTTTTGGTTGGTATCTTAGCATTGATCGCATGGATAGGCATCTACTTTGCTTATGAAAGACTGCCAACCCCTCCCAAAGTCAGACAGGGACTCACACTTAAAAAGGTTTTTAATGGTTATAAGGACTTATTGCAAAGAGGAAAAATTATCTATGTTTACGTATTACTAAACGGAATATTTACATCAGGAGTATTTACCTGGCTGGGATCCTATTTTGAAAAGACTTTTTCATTAACAGGATGGCATATCGGTCTTGCCTTATTAGGCTACGGAATACCTGGCTTTTTGTTAGGGCCGTTTATTGGAGGATTGGCTGACAGGTTTGGAAGGAATCGATTATTACCTGCGGGTTTAGCAGTAGGCGCTTTATCATGTTTTATGCTGTCATTACCAATTTCTTTGGTAATTGCAAGGATTTCGGTAATAACTTTATCCCTCGGCTACGACCTTACACAACCATCCTTAGCCGGAATAATAACAAAAATAGGAAAG
>JACFNM010000228.1 GCA_019454915.1 Chitinophagaceae bacterium | reverse complement strand
TCTGAACTTGCTCCATCATTGGCATTATGGGAAGTGTATTTAAAGACGATTTCATCGGGGCCGTTCTTTATAATTTCAAAATCTCTCAAATGGTCCAGCATTTGCTCGGGAGAATAGCCCATCCATGCATACCAGTGAATCAGATTTTCTGTAAAAGCCCAATCCTTTTTGCCGTAGCCACGCATATTACTGGCATGCCCGTCCACCAGAGAAAATTTTAAACTTGACCATCTGGGACCGGAATGGGTGGAATAAACGGTAAAGTTTCTTCTGGGATCGCGGGATTGGTACGCCAGTTGAATACCGTCTGTTTCTTCAACGGTTAATATTTGTGGCTTTGCGGTGAGGGGAATGGATACCAGAGCTGCATTAGCCGGACCTTCGGGAAGTTCCCGGATAGGCGCCAGAGGGTCATCCGCGATTCCACCATCTGAGGAAAGTTGCGGAACGATAGGTTTTCCATTCAAAAGGGTACGAATGCCTCCGTGTTTTGATAAGGCGACGATTTTCAGCCGAAGTGTTTGTCCCTCAGCGTTTTCCGGTAGTTGAATAGTCAATCGCTCTGCATTCGTTTTCCGCACCTCGTAACATCCTTCCTGATCATTATATCCCATATCCTGAGGATTCTTTATACTTCCGTGGATTACACCTCCCGAGATATTCAGTTTAACGGGTTTTCTTTCAGCCTCTACGAATGATTTTATTTTTCCTGAATCAGATACCATAGCCAGTCGAAAAATACTATTGAATGATGCAGTGGGGTTTTGGAGTTTAGGGTCAATGGGCCAAATCATTTCAGCGCCCTTTTTATTCGTGACGATTCTTTCAATTTGAGCACCTCTGCCGGGAGGCCAAGGAGCCTTATCCACTTTTTTTATATAATGAGGCATTGTCAGTTGGGTGTAAGCCTGCCTTAAATAATCGGGCCAGCGAAAATAAGTGGGTGCACCTTTTTCACCGAATTGACTTCTGTAAATATAGGTATCATGCTCCATCCTCCCTGTTCTCCAATACAAAGCCAGGCGAGGTTCTCCGGGTTTAGCCGGTGTGAGAAACATAAAACGTTCCGGAGCATGAGCGTCGTTCATTTCAAGGTTACTATGCAATGATATATCTCTTTCAACGGGCTTATGAAAAGTATTAATTTGTATTCCGGCGCCTGAGACCGCATGATAAGCCAACTCATTTTCAAACATGACTGCCTGAGTGACAAAAGTCTGTCCATCGGGATAAGACCAGGTTTCTGTCATCCCGTGACCATAATAGACATTGGACGAATCATAAAGCTTATAAAGAATTCGCATTCCGATCCGGTCGTTTCCTTCTTCCAGGGATAAGATTTTGGGATCGTGATCAAAAGATTGCCGAACAGTAATGGTATTTTTCAAATGAGTATCCTGCACCTTAAAAACAGTCTCTACACTGGCTCTTGTTTTGAGAGCAGGCCATTCCCCTTCAACGATACTGAACACTCCACCGGCAGTTTTGTCGTATAGGAGGTGTGACTGACCAATCCTTCCTTCATATACTCCATTACGGGTAATAAACACGCCGCCTCTAGTTCCCTGTCCTATTGTTTTCTCATAAAATCCAGGGACTATGAGAAATAGTGTTAAAATAAAAGCAAGCTCTCTATTTAACAGGAATCTGTTTGCTTTAATGTCCTTATTGGTTGAAAACATAATCAAATCCTTTGAATTGTCATCTTGAATAATATTCGCTTCGTAAAAGTTATCTTATGGTTGAATAGAAAATGCCTGTTCATTTCCATATATTTTTTTGAAGAATTCTGCCCAGGCTTTCGATGGTCTCTTTTGATAAAGATTCCAGAGAATGGGATCATTTGATTGGTAGGTTGAAGGCAGTACTTTCACCTGATTATTCTCTTTCAAAATTTCACGGATTTTATTCAAAGGATCGATGACGATTTTCAGGTTTTGAGAATAAGGGATATTTTGAAAACTGATTGTGGTTTTTTTGGGTACAAAATCAGAGGCTGCTTCCAATACCTGCACAAATTTATCTCCGATGATTTTCTCTCCATCAAGTAATCTTACCTGCACATTTTCAACCCTTCCGTTACCCAGATTATGAATTTCAGCGGTGATACTATTATCTTCCCAAACAGCATCCCATGGATCGATTGCAAGATCAGGTAGAAGAGCCGGACGTTCATATGCTTTTATCTGTTCAACGCTGAGGATTAAAGGCGTTTTTGGCGGAATAGGAACTGTAGCTACATCAAATCTGAAAATATCCTTCTCCGTACTCCATATAGGTTCTCCTTTGGGTGTTCCATTCCCCGAATCCGGATATAGTTTTATGCTATATCTTCCATCTTTTATCCGGTGAAACCGCATACCGAGCTTATGTAATTTATCATCAAAAGAATACACCAGGGTTTGTAATGATTGATCATCGGCAAACATAACCAGTCTGGCTACATCAGCGCCTCCACCATAAGGCCAACTAACCGCTAACCGGGGATGAGCGTCTATTCTGGTTCCCCGTTCGCCGCCAAGCATATAGGTATAAATATTATTCCGTCCGCTCCATGAAGAACCGTAGGGTACAAAATCATCGGTCATTACATGGGCAGCAGTCATACGATAAAAACTATTGGAATCCAGAAGTGAGGAAAACCGCTGTAATTCCAGAGTAAGTTCCGGAAGAGGCCTGGAAATATAAGGTTCGGTAGGTACATCTTTTCCCCAATACCAGTTCAATACATTAACGGAAGATTTAAAACCATTCTCGTAATAATTCACCGGTGTTTTATCCGGCTTACCAAGCCGCCATGCAGATTCCATTTCACGCTCAGTCGCATAAGCCTGGCCCAAATTATAAATCAGCGTCTTGTATCTTTCACTGATAAAATCACCGGTATGCATCCTGTCAATCGGATAGATATTGCAGAATCCATCCTTAAACAGTTTGGTCAGCTCAAATTTTGTCTGAATGACATTTAGAAAGCCGATAAACTCGTTGTTGCCGTCCAGAGCAATATCTTCAAACCCCATATTACCGAAAAGAGTATCATCATTCCAGCCACCACCTATTTGTCCATCTGCATTCTGCCGCTTCATCCACCATTTTACTATTTTCCATCTCTTTTGATTGTAATCTCTCCAATAGACCGCCCATTCAGGTGCATGGTTTGGATTAGGCAGGCTAATGAGCGGAGCGCTCTCCGGCTTTTTTAAATAACCATCTTTAAAATCGTTGCTACTCATTTTTATGAAGAAGTTGGCAACAAAATCATCCGGTTTCACGCGCTGAATGGCGAGTGCAGGAAAAATCATATCAAAAGAACCGCCATAGCAATAGGGATTATCAAAAGAAACCTGTTTCCCGGAAAACTGCCAGGGCATATATTCATATTGTTTGGAGTATTGAGACTGGCAGGGCACTATCTCTTTATTGGCGTATTCATCCATACACTCAAATGCGGGTGCTGTTGACACAAAAAGGTCAGCTTCTTTCCCCGGATCTCCTATCAGTACTTCGGTCTGTCCTGCGGTTCCAATATCCAGCCAAAGCCGGTCACCAACTGTCACGACCAGGTCCTGAATATCAATGGTCAGATGAAGCATCTTAAATGAACGATCATAACCTGATAATTTCACAGCTAATTGATTCCACAGCCGGGAAGGAACGCCCGGATCACGCATCCTCAGGAAGAGCACCTCTTCTTTGTTTGCTGTTTTAATGGGGATGGACAGACTGATTTCTTTTATCCCCGTAGGCTGATCATAAGCTTTACTGAAGATATTCAACCTGGCAAATGCGCCAATATCGTATATTTTCTTTCCCTTTTCGCCGCTGGCATTTGCTTCAATGATTCTGCGTTCGTCTCTGGCGACCAGAGAATGTACCGCAAACCAGGTTCTTTGGATTAATTCGGGCTGGCGTGTATGGATAACTAATTTTTCACCTGAAAACGGAGTGGATTCAATAGGAGAGAAGGTAACATGATACATTCCTAATTCCTGAATTCTCTTTTCACCTGAGAGAGGAAGTAATATATCACCGTTAAAATCGGGAGGTGTGCCAAAACTTTCTGTAAACGGGATTCTGAAAGTCGCTCCCTCAGTTGCAGGAATCATAGAACCATAAAAAAAATGCTCCCCCTGCGGTACTTTCAATACTTCTTCAGCATGCTTTATATCCTCTATTCCTGACTGTACTTTTACATCCGTGAGATTGCCGGTTAAAGACAGATAATTTACTACCGATCGTGCAGGAATTTTTATATCGGCTTTTTGGGCATGATAATCTCCGTCTCTGGGTATAATAGTGAAAAAAGCATATTCGTGTGGCCAGGCCATTTCGTTTCTTCCATCAACGAGATGCCACCCGGGTATTTTACCGTCTGATACCTTTGTTGGCCACACTTCCCTGAACCGGGCCGATAAAGCGGGGGTGACGGTTGGCAAATGCTCACTCTTATCGGCTCCACTATATTTCGCCAGGTTTTTCGTGTGTGGTGATTTCCGGGTATATACCTGGGTTTCCTCTTTTGGTGGTTGATTATTGACCATTAATCTTTTAATTTCGCTCTCCGCAAGAGGTCGATCTAAAAGAAATAATTCATCATACACTATCCCCGGAGCGGGAAGATGAAACAATCCCGGCAGGGCAGTCTCAAACCAACCTGCTTTTCCCCAGGAAGAAGCTATTCTTTTTCCATTCAGCCAAAGTTCCATGGCATTTGCCCAATCCCAATTCAATACAATATGGTTCCAAACTGTATGATCCCACTGTACATCAGATAGCAATTCATGCCGGACATAACGCGCATCTTTTACGTAGGCGGAAATCTTTTTGTCCTGATCCACGAATACGCCCAATAAATCTCTTTCTTTACGACCAAATGAAATGGTAGTTTGTTCGAAAAGAGGCGTTGCGAACGGAAGCTTACCCTTGGCCCAAAAAGCTACGGCCCCCAGTCTGGCGTTAATTCTACCGCCGCCCCAGATGAAGGGCTCATTGTAGCCCATGGTATTCCCCGGATGGGTATTAAACAACACGGCCGTAATCAGATCGAGATCGATACCCGACATATTAGTTTCATCCGGAGGATCAGGTATAAAACTCATCCGGATTCCCTTTCCAAATTTTCCCTCCGGGAAATCAATTTTTCTCTCTTCAAGAGATTTCTTACCCGATTGTTCTATAAAATCTTCTTCAAAAAAATCACGATTGTCAAATGACATATGATAGGAAACCGGAGATTTTCGCAGATCGCGCAGGTTACCCTCGTGAGGTTTCTGGCTGAAGCAGGGTGCGGCACAGAAAATTGAGCAGAGAAATAAAATAGCCGTAATAAGAAAAATCCGTTTAATTTTCATTATAGTACTGCTTTTAAAGGATGTAATCTGACTGGTTGCGATTAAGCAATTTTTATTTGAATACCAACGTCGTATTTTAGATGTATTATCGGGATTTTCCCGTAGAGGATTAACTAACTGAAAATTATTAAAAAAACACGATAAAACAGAACCGGTAATAAATATTTTCAGAGCTAAACAGCACTTAAACTAATACTGTCATGAAAAAGAAATTGGTTGTACTGACAGGGGCGGGTATTAGCGCAGAGAGCGGGCTAAAAACCTTCAGGGATACGGACGGGCTTTGGGAAGGATATATAATAGAAGAAGTGGCCACACCCCGTGCGTGGCAACAAAATCCGGCGCTTGTTCTGGAGTTTTATAACATGCGTCGTAAAGATGTATTGGCCAGTATGCCAAATGCGGCTCATACCGGGCTTGCCGGACTGGAAAAAGATTTTGACGTCCACGTCATCACCCAAAATATTGACAATTTACATGAAAGGGGAGGCTCCTCTAAAGTTTTACATCTGCATGGAGAAATTCTGAAAATGCGGAGCGAAAAAGACGAGCGACTGATCTATGATGTTCAGGATGATATTCAGTTGGGTGATCTGGCTGAAGATGGAGCACAATTACGGCCACATATTGTTTGGTTTGAAGAACCGGTGCCGATGATTGAGCCGGCGATCGCCATTGCGCGCAACGCAGACGTTTTCGTGGTAGTTGGAACTTCATTACTGGTGTATCCCGCAGCGGGATTATTGCATTATGTAAAACCCGGAATCCCGATTTATATCATTGATAAGAAGATTCCTTATACGGGTAGTTTACCCGGCAGCGTCACGGCTATTGAGAAGCCGGCTACAGAAGGCGTAAAAGCGTTGACGGAAATGTTAGCTGAATAGAGGTTATTCATTTCATAGGGATGTCTTGTTCCGACTCAGTGAAATGGATTCCTTCCTCGCTTAAACGGGTCAATACCAGCGTATAAATCTCCGGTACCACAGGAATATGTAAACCAGTAAGCCCTATCTTTTTTTGTAAAATCAATTCAGCGGCTATTCCTAAAGGTAAGCCCACAGTTTTCGCCAACGCCGTATGCATTTTGTCCTCACATTTTACGATCAGAGTGCTTGTAATCTTCTTTTGGATTCCATCAATCAAATAGCCGATTTCGTGCTGCATGATGACCATATCGTGATCTGTGGCAGCAAGCGTTAACTTTTTTTCCAGTGCAATTTGCAGAACGTCGGCTGCTGAACAAAGTCCTTTATCAATCAACGTATCTTCGAAAAACCCCAGGAAGCTGAGAAGTCTGTTTTCAATATCTGTGAGTGAAAAATTATCTTTTAAGC
>JACFNM010000227.1 GCA_019454915.1 Chitinophagaceae bacterium | reverse complement strand
CTACACTCCTGTAATTGGTTTCAAGATTGAGAAAACAACTGGCTTGCTCGGCGACCGTGTCGAATGTATCGTTCACGGGAAAGTCGCCTGCATTGCCGGGAATACCAGCCCAAAAGATTTGCGCTGCCCCGGCTGTTTCGGATTTGGCCGCCACATTCATTTGCGCGAGTGCAGAGGCCACCAGGTTCTTTACATCCTTTAGTTCTTCTTTGTCTGTTGTCCACGCCAGGATATTAAAATGCGCTTTTACGGGTAACCTCGACTGGCTGATACATTCGTTGAGAAAATCATTTACTGCATCACGGGCAATGGCATTTTCCCGGCTGTACGCTGAAAGGGATTGCAGTCGTAGTCTTTTGCTTTCAAGCTTTTTCAATGTTGCCTGCGCATCGCCAACCAGTACATACTGATTATAGATATGGTTGCAAGGAAGCAATAGCCCTAAGGAACCTGCAAAGCCTATCGGAAACCTGGTCTTGTCCGTGCTGTATTTATCGTAGCTGATAGCTGAACCGCAGATCGCCGGCAGTGCATCCATATCAGCAAGCGTAAACAACTGGCAATATTTATCGCCTACCTGCATCCCTTCTTTTAGTTGCAGGTCATTAATGAGTAAAGAATGTTCGTCGCCTGACAAAGCAAAATACCGTTCAATCAAACCGGCTTTGTGTTGGTCACTTAATAGTGCTTCGTTGGTCAACCGCTCCAGCTTAATGCCTGCGTCCGTCAATATCCTTTGGAACTGCCCTGCCTTATCTTCCAGTTCCTGTAAGGCAAGCGGGCTGATGGTTTGTTCAGGCGCAAGCGTTGGTCGCAGCAAGCTGGAAAAAACGGATGTGGAAACCTTACGGCCTGACGGCTTTTTGGTAAGCAGGATATAGGAGTAATGTTCCAGGAATGACCTGCCGGTAAAATACCGTTCCGCGCTACGGGTTAAGAAGCTGCTACCCTTGTTTGCCGGTTCAGGTTTGTAGCTTGAATGGACAAACCAATCCTGCTGGTGCAACACACTGTCTTTGGGTAGTGTTCTGATAGACTTCACCCAACCCTGGTGCAACGCTTCAAAGTCATCGCCCGACTGTGTGAAAATTTCCGGCAGCGTAGCTTTAAAAGCAATGGTTATATCTCCCTGTTTGGAAAGAATACAGTTATGCTCCACGTCCATGATTGGTGATATGTCCTTCAACCACTTTTCCATACACTTACTGTTTGATAAACTGTTTTCTTGAATTACACCTGATCACATGAGGCAGCATCCGCTGCGCCGCTTTCTTCATCATTCCATGCTCACCATACTTATTGCTTAGCCTGTACACCCAGGTAAATAAGAACCCTCCTGTACCCAAAACGATCATTAAGCAGATATAGGTATTGACGCCTGTTACATATAAAATGGCAAACAGTATAAGCAGCCCAATCAAACCACCGGCCAGATACCAGATATATTGCGCCTTTAATCCACGAAACTCAATGCTTTTGTTTACACCTTTATTGATGTTGTAAATACTGTTTGCCATCGCTTCCCTTTATAGCCCGAAGAATGATTTTAATACGGTAGCCACAATTACCAAAAACACGCAGGACCCGAACCAGGCTGCTGCCGTTGACCCCGTGTCCGGGTGACCGTTGCTCCATTTCTGATAAACCCGCACGGCGCCAATCAACCCGAGGATAGCGCCAACGGCATACATAAGGTTACAGCCTACGTCAAAATAGCCTCTCACTCTGGTATTGGCCTCCTCTATGCCGGCTACACCATCCTGTCCATAAGCAACGCTGCTTACAATAAAAAGCGTCATTGCTGCAATTCGGGGCAATAACTTTCCTTTGAGGATTTTCTCCTTCACAAAAATCTTCTTGCACATAATCCTTCTATTTATTGTTTATAAAGAACTTCGCTCATTTTTATACCTGATGCCGCCTGCCTCGTACCTACATCGGCGTACCGAGGCAGGGCAAGCAATCAGGATTTGGCTCCCTAATCCCGGCGTTACTTCACTCACGCACTTGTTTCTACTGCACTTCACGCTACGGGAACAGAGCTGTATATTTCATCCGGCGGGCTAACTCCACAGCCCTGCAAGTTCATCAGCCGTCAGGCGGATATTGCAGTGGCTTTCACTCTCTGCCGCTACCAGGTTGGTCAATGGCTGTTGAAAGCCACTGCCTTTTAGTGCCGGATATTTTTTAAATAATCGGAATACGGATTTTAGCAGGTCATCCTTGCCGGATGCCTGAGATGCCAATTGCTGCAATAATGCCCGCAGTTCGTCTACCAGGTCGTGTACGGTATACGTTAACTCAATCTGATGCCGGTCAGTTGCAGATTTTTTCATCTCATCATGGGCTTGGGGAAATAGGGCTGATTGTTCTTGAAGTGGAGGTAGGATTCTTTTTCCGGGTTTGAATAGCTCATGGCGGTAATACCGAAATAAAACGAACACATAATACAGAGCGGCGATAATGCCGCAGGCGGTCAGGTAGACCGGCCAGTTAATGACAGATGTAAACATATACTTCTCTTTTTCTTGCTCCACAATTCTTTCGCGCACAGCGAGAGATATTTTCACCACGCAACAGGGTATTATCGCTGCTGCCTCATTGTTAATACAAATTTGCGGAAGTTTTTTGATTCATCCCAAACCCAACACCCATAGAACTGTCTATAAACAGGTTTCTAATCCATTAATAATTAAACTATTACTAAGCTAAAAACGTTTTATACCGAACCGGTAAAAGCTTTGCAATTCCCCTGCATTTATGGTAATTTGCAGCCGACATACGGTAAAATATTAAAGCGTTTTTTTTTGCTTTAAGTCTCGCAACAGAAAACTGGTAATTTTTAGAGAACGAGACGAAAGGTGAAGCGCCACCCTATGGGGTGGGCTCAACTATTCGTTCTCGGGTATACCAGTACCTCTGTTGCGGTAGAAGATGTCCCGCCTCTTTTTATTTTACCGCTATTTTACCCGCTTGCATCCGGGACAACAAGCGATTATTATTACTGGTATGCAACAACAATCTGCTGATTTCATCCTTATGCAACCCGTCGACCGGTTGGCTTTCACGAATGATTTCAAACAAAAGGCAAGGCAAATGAATGTTCAAAGCATTTCACAGGTAGTGGCTCTTTCTCAAAGAATACTGGAAAGTAAACCCGGATTTACCAACGCATGGATGGATGAATTAACGGAATATGCCACCGCTTGTGGCTTCCTGGCATTACTGGATGATGATAGCCGATGGGAATAAGCGATATCGATCTTATCTCCTGTTTGGTGGAGGTATAGGTTTACCGCTCTTAATAAGCGTTTCAATAGTGTCTAATTTCCGGAGCATTCGTTTAAGTGTATTTTGTACGGAACGAAGCGTAACCAGGCTGATGCTGTAAATGTATTTGTATAAGGTCTCCGGTTTGTATTCGTCATACACACCTTTGGATACGGTACAAACATATCTTGCCATAAACCGGGTAAGAGCAGTTAATGTACTTCTTTTTACCCGGAAAACAGCCGCTTCAATGAATAGCCGTATAATGAGCGCCAGTTCTTCAATGGAAAGCGTTGTCATGATCTTGCCCGTTTCCGCCATTTCTTCTTCCGTTACCGGCGTTTCTTCTATAAACAAAGTATGATGTTGCACTTCCTTTGCTTTTACCTGCCGTTGAAACCAATCTGCCAGGGTGCGGGCCATTATCCTTCCATCAGGTTTATAATACACATCGTTTCTTACCGGGAGACGCTTAAAATGTTCGTGCATTGAACGTAGAAATTCTATTTCCACTACCATATCTTCTTTTGTTGATGCTTTTTCGGTGATAAGTTGCTTGAGCGTCTCATAAATCAGCAGGCTATTAAAGTTGATATAGCAAAGCTTATCAATCAAAATACCGGTTGCTTTACTATGCGGGTTTTTAGCATCAATGAACTCTCTTAGCGTTGTTTGCAGTTCGATAAAGAAATGTAAACGGTAATAGCGAATGGGCCGGGCCGCTTCAGCCTGCAGCCAGAGACGGATGGGATCAAGGATAGCATTACTAAGCGCCTCCGGCACGTGATGTAGCTTTAGCTGGCTTTCAAAAACCGGTAAATCGGCTTGCCAACTTTCCTTTAGAAAAGGCAGAGATTGAGCGGGAATAGCCAGCCCATAATCCAGAAAATCCGGGAAGGACTGGAGCAGGAAATATTGTAATGCTTCAATGGTGGAAAATGCGGCAGACACGTCCGAAGCATTATTGCCAATAGCTTCTGCCAGGCTTATCAAACCCAATTGATGCTGCCTGACATAATTTTTGAAAAACCCTGCATCATGTTCGGAACAGGCAATGGTTCGCCAGATATTTTTTATGCGGATCACTTCATTAGGTAAAGCCGGTATCACGTTCACTTCTTTTTGGTTAGCAGCAGATTGAATAAGTTTTTCTATTTTGGATAGCTCATAGTTCATACATTGATGTTTTTCGGGAAAACGAGTAGTGCAATGTCGCTTTACTCCCTTCCCCCTTCTTATAAAAACGATAACAATCAGTGACCTCAATATTACTGACCTGGCTTCATTTCTACCTTTCTGTTTTTTGTCCTGCTGCTTTCAGTGAATTTCAAAAATTGCAAAACGTCCCAAATATCTGTAATAAGGTGACCTTAAAGCCAATAGCTTCTAAAGTTAAGAACTAAGATAAGGGCTTCATAGAGTTTGCAACGGCAAGAGCAAATCTATTACCAAACATGCTATTACAGAAATATCACTGATAAAACCACACAAAAGGGTAGTTTTTAAAAAAGCGTTAACGAAACCATAGTTGATATACGATTTGTGAATTCCAGGTGGTCTGGCTGCCAAGTAAAATAGTATGCCCGAAGTTACATTACTTATATGGTTAAGTTCTGACGCCGTTACCCCACCATGCGCGGCAGTTGCTAAGCCTTCCCTGGGGACACTTAACAAGCCGACTAATATGTCCGGCATCGGTATGGCACGGCTGACGCCTGCGCCTTCCGTGTTGTTTTCAAATCATAACTCTTGCCTAAAATATCTATCTTGTCCATTGAAGTGGCTAAAAACCTCGCAAAGCCGGTAACAGAAAGGAAATGATACTTCTCTATTCATCCCCGACTTCAGTTGTTGGTGAAAATGGATATTCTGGAACATACTGACCCCTCCATCGGGCAGCAAAAAAGCGGTATTTTCTTCTTTGTTAGAGACAAGTGAAGCGACGTTCTGGCGGATACTGACCCCCTTGTTTAGGTGCTGGTATTAGCTTGTTAATTCAGGTGCTTTTTCAGCAGAAAGAAAAAGATATTCCGGAGCATACTGACCCCTCTCATTGATGGCTAGCTCCCGGAATCCGGAGCGCTGCCCGCCCGGACAATGCCAGTCGGACGGGTGTCACTCACTTGTGCTGCAACAATGCTATGCAGCTTTCCCCTTGCTTCAGTTGTTGGTGAAAACACCAACAACGGTAGAAAGCACTGGTCTGGCTTTACTCATTAGCATTGCTACAAGACCAGCGCCAGTAGGACTTTTTATCTTTTTGCATTGAGGCACGAACGGTGATAGATTAAAAAGTACTCACTAATATTTAAAACAAGCACAATTAGACAAATAGACATACCCCATATCAATTTTGATTGAGAATATGCATCCCCTATCGCAGGAATTGTAATAAGAAAAGTATAAAAAAAATAACTAGTCCGTAATAAGATATTTTGTTCTTTGATAAAAAGCTTTAGCACTGACAATAGAATCATTAAGGGTAATACTATCATGAAAAAAACCAGAAAATACAGCCCATCCCTAAGCCCTGAACCCCATGGGACATAATCACTTCTTAAAGAATACAGATAAAAAGTATAGGATACCAATAACCCGAATGCTACAAAAATCAATATTTTTTTTATCTTTTTCATGGCGACCCATTTGTTTCTGTGTTGACTCTTTTTTCAGGATTTTTTTCCCATGAAGGCACCTCTGGAGCCTTATTACCTGCATGTTGTAATAATTCCTGTTCATTTATATTTTCTATAAAGTGAGACTGTAACCAGCCTTTTTTAAGAGGTTTTTTTAATTCAATATTTTTCCCGTCAAACATGGGAGTTAAATTGTCTTGGGTGTATTTATTATCCCCCGCTAATCCCCCTGCAACTCCATCCTGTTTAGTCCAAAAATGTCTCAATGAAAAAATTCCGGGATTATAAGCTGGGTTTTCTCTATTTTCACCACCGCTATTCCATGCACGAGTATTAAAATTAATTATACTAACCTTAATGCCATATTCTTCGGATAACAATTTAGCTGCCTGAATTGTAACATTTCTACCATGACTGTGTCCAACTAATGTTATTTCTTCATCAGTAATATTATTTGTCTTTCTATAGTCCATAATATGCGTAATTAAACGCATGGCTGCAACAGTTCTATCTTTTTGATTATTTAAATAGCTATTGCTCATAGGCTGCCATGTAAAGGTCGCATCTTGATGTATATTATTAGTAAATGTTTGAGTAATTAAATTAGTGAGTTGGGAAGACCAGGCTGCGGGACTTGATGCAGTACCATGTATAAAGAATGCTTCTTTCCCATCTAAATCGATGGCCTGTATCGGTGTGTTACTTGCAAACTGATAGGGCGTTAATTCCGGATACTTATCCGTCAGCGGATCCACACTCAAAAACCTTCCCAACCTCGGGTCATAGATCCGCATCCCATAGTCCTGCTGGTTACCTTCGCCCTTTACTTCATTATCATTCTCTTTTCCATTAA
>JACFNM010000226.1 GCA_019454915.1 Chitinophagaceae bacterium | reverse complement strand
TGTCCGAAGGGTCTCCTGAAGTGAAATGGATTATATGAAGTGCAGATATTTTTCGCTTTATTCGTTTTTCCTCTCGTTACTAAGTTTTTTTTCTCAAGCCCAGCTTGCTAATTCTCCTTTCACCGGTGTAGATACGGCTTTTTGGCAGGACTATCATGAAGCCTACCCGTTGAAAGGAAAGAGCGAAACAAACGAAATCAGGAGCATTGGAATTGATGCCGGTTCCAATATCTGGGTAGCTACTCCCGAAGGTGTTTTTAGAAAAAGGCCGGAAACGAAGGATTGGGAGAGCATAATAGAAGGTGACAACAAAGGACCGGCCTATAAAATACTAACCGATCGTGCGGGGGGTGTTTGGATGGGAACCTGGAATGGAATTTATTCATACAAAGACGGGATGGTAAAAAAAGAAGAAGGTACAGAGGGTCCGGTTTCTGCGTTGTGTTTTACTAAAAACGGGCTATACGCTTTTGGTCCTAAAGGTGTATGGATGATGGAGCATAATGGATTTGTCAAAAAAGATTATGCTATTGCCCGCTCTGTCAGGCACGCTATCGCCGACCGGGAAAACGGGATATGGGTAACCAGTGATGTAGGCCTTTACCACTTGAAAGATAATCGGGTTGTGCATTTTTACGAAACGGGTTCCTTAGTCAGCGCGTATGTAAAAGGGGTGGCTATTGATAACAGCAATCAGTTGTGGGTTGGCGGACTGGGTGGCGTGAGTATTCTTCAAAATGATAAAAAGGTAAAAGCCCTGCAACCTGCTGATGGATTGCCATCCATTTATGTGAACTGTGTGCAGCGATCTCCTGAAGGCGATATGTGGGTAGGTACCGACCTGGGCGTAGTAAGGTATACGCAGGGCGGCTCCCGTCAACTACGGTTTTCACGCCGATGGCTGTTAGACGACAAGGTAAATGATATCGCTTTCGACCGGGATGGCAATGCCTGGGTGGGTACAGCCAAAGGAGTGAGTGCTATCATGAGAAGAAAAATGACTTTAGCTCAAAAGGCGGATTATTTTTATGACATCACCATGAAGCGGCATATCAGAGAG
Organism: Chitinophagaceae bacterium; assembly: GCA_019454915.1. Classification (GTDB taxonomy): domain Bacteria; phylum Bacteroidota; class Bacteroidia; order Chitinophagales; family Chitinophagaceae; genus Agriterribacter. The sequence continues at coordinate 5,757 of JACFNM010000226.1, read as the reverse complement.
CCCTGGATATCGGGTCCCGTTCGGCTTAGGGCTCCGGGTGATCCGGATACCTGGGAACACGAGGACGATGATAATGACGGAGAATATACCGGAAACTACCTCGCTATGGAATCTTTCCGCTACGCGGCTACCGGGAGTAAAGACGCAAAAGAAAAAGCAAAAAAAGGTTTTGAATTTTTAAAATTGCTACAAACCGTAACGGGACTGGATGGTTTTTTTGCGCGGACAATAGTACCCGTTAGCTGGGGAGATAATGTACACGATCCGAACAGGGTTTATACCGAGAGGCAATTAGCGGAAGAGTTGGTAAAGGAGCCGCGGTTTAAACCCGTAGAGACGAGATGGCGCCGTTCTAAAGATGGTAAATGGCTTTGGAAGGGAGATACCAGCAGTGATGAATGGTGCGGACACATGTTTGGATATTATTTCTATTATGAACTGGTGGCGGATAAAAAGGAGAAAAAAGTGATCGCCGCCCATGTTGCCGGTTTGGTAGATCACCTGATTCGAAACAATTTTAATATGGTGGATATTGACGGTACTCCTACCCGTTGGTCGGTGTGGAGCCCTGACCGGTTGAACCGGGACCCTGAATGGCTACCCGACCGCTATCAAAATTCGATGGAGTTGCTTGGTTTTTTGAAATTGGCTTACCACATGACGGGAGATATGAAATACCAAACGCATTATTTGAGACTAATCAATGAAGAGCATTACCTTGAAAACATGGCCAAAATAAAGAATCAGAACCCGGCATTTTTTATTTATTTCGATGTAATCCTGCAGTCGTATATTTATCCAATCCTGATTGGCTGTGAGAGAGATCCTCGGTTAAAGGGTTTTTATGAAGCGCAATTTGATGAGTGGATGGAACGCAGAAAGGGAGATCGCAATCCTTTGATTAATTTTTTATATTGTTATACCAGGGAAAAGAGAGTGGAGTTGAATGCATCGGTGGAATTTTTAAAAAATACCCCGCTGGATTTAATAGGCTGGAGATTCGACCATCGGAAAAGAGAAGATGTAAGGTTGGTGCATGAACCCGTATTAGATGAAGTGCAAATTGACCAATTACCTTCTCCGGATATCCGCACTGCTATTCGTTGGGATAAAAACCCCTGGGATGCGGTCAGTGGTGATCCGTCTGTGGAACGTGAGCCTGTTTTTTGGCTTTTGCCTTACTGGATGGGCAAATATTTGAAAATGATCGAATAGATTTTTATATATTCATGGTGCTTTTACAAGTTGATTATTTTTTTTAAATTATAAGAAGCGATGAACCAGCCGTTATACATACTTGTCATTCTGCTGACTACCCTGTTTCAGGGCTTTTCTGATGGTCCGACAATACCGGCATATAATAATACAACGGAGAACGCTCAGCCCAATAGAGCGGCTTCCTATACTGAATTTCTGGATGTGCCTTATGGGGATGCTCCCAATGGATTTAATTTGTTGGACGCTTACCTGCCGGATGGGCATACCAGAGATACCAAAGTGATCGTCTATATTCATGGCGGTGGCTGGACCTCGGGTAATAAGACAGAGTTTCCTAAAGAGTTGATTGAGGAATTGGTAGGAAAGCGCAAGTATGCGCTCGCATCTATCAATTATCGCTTGGTGAGAAATGGAGAGAACAGATTTCCGGTGCAAATTGAAGACATAAGAAATGCGTTGAAGTTTATTTCGGATTATGCTCCGGAATATAATTACAACGGAAACGAATTTATATTAATGGGCGCCAGTGCGGGCGCTCATCTGGCGCTCTTATATGCCTACGGCTATGACAGCCTTAAGCAGGTGAAATCGGTGATAGATATCTTTGGTCCGTCTGATTTAACCGCCGAAGATGTTCGGAAGCCTGGTTTGGAAAGTGACGCGATTATTACGAATTATTTGGGTACTCCAGACCCGCAAGCGCTTATTGCCCGTCAGTCCAGCCCTTATTTCCACCTGACCAAAGACACGGGTGTACCGACGCTGATATTCCATGGCGAAGCTGATGAACTGGTAAAGGTGAGTCAATCAAAAAAATTGTATGAAAAGCTGAAAGAACTGGGAATCCCTACCCAAATTAAACTATACCCCGGAGAAAAACACGAATTAAAACCGCAGGTAGCGGCAGATATTTTTGCGACCATCATGGCGTGGTTAGAAAAATACTATTGAATGGTGGTCGTTTGACTGTCGGTTCTGACGACGAGTAATCAAAACTCTTAGAGAAGCCGCCGGAGGAGAAGTTTGATTTATGAGTAAGCCCTGAAATATCCATCGGGATAATTTACTTTTTCCAAAAACAGGCCATGTCCGGGAACTGCAAAATTAGCACGTGAGCAATCTTTACTGCCAATGATGGCATGAAACTCTTCCAGGTCAATCGTTCCCCGACCAGCTAATAACATCGTTCCTGTTAATCCCCGCACCATCCCTCTCAAAAACCTGTTTGCCTGAACATGGTATATCAACTGGTCATCTCGTATTTCCCAGTCGCTCCGTAAAATCCGGCAACGAAAGTTTTTTACCTGCGTATTCCGTTTAGAAAAACTGCTGAAGTCGGAATAATCAAACAAGGCGCGGGCAGCCTGCTGCATCTTATCAACATCCATTGTATAGGGGAAATAATATGCACGGTCGTTCAGAAACGGATTTTTCTTTTGATACAGATGATAGCTGTATTCCCGGCTGATAGCATCAAAACGGCAGTGCGCTTCTGAGTGTACAGGTATTATATTCCGGATCGAAATGTCTTGGGGTAGTAATGCATTGAGATTATAGATGTATCGTTCCTGAATTTTCAGTTCGGTATCAAAATGGAAAAAATTCTGCAATGCATGAACACCGGCATCCGTTCTGGATGAACCGGTGAGCAGGATGTCTTCCTTAAATAATATATACATCGTCCGCTGGATTTCAGATTGCACGGTGTTGGCATTTTTCTGAATCTGAAATCCAGCATAGCCCGAGCCTTTATAGGTAACTTCTAAGAAATATCGCTGCATCAAAAAAACACGTTAGTGAGTAGGATGAAGTGTATTTTACAAAGTCTTTCTTACCATTTCCGCTCCTTTGACCATATTCACCAGCTTTTTTCTCGATGCCCAACGAGCAGTTTGGCTGAGTCCGCAATCGGGTGCAACGGATAATTTTTCCGCCGGAATATATTGCAGACAGCGTTTAATCCTTTCTGCCACATCTTCAGGCGTTTCAATGTAATAATTTTTTACGTCAATGATGCCTACCGCTACATGCATGTGTTTGGCAAATGAAGCAAGTAACTCTATTTCTGCAAATTCACGATTTGCCATTTCAATATGTATCTCATCTACCTTGAACTGAAGAAAGTCAGGGAGCATAGGTTTCAGACTTCTGTAACCAACCGGCCGCCCCTTAAAATTTCCAAAACATAAGTGCGTAGAGAGATGACACTTTCCAACTACCGGCTCCACGGTTTCATTAAAAATCTTTACAAAACGTTTGGTATCTTCCTTGTACGCATAGCAACTCATGGACGGCTCGTCTATGGTTATTTCCCGGCAGCCCGCAGCTACTAAGTCGGACAGTTCTTTTTGTATCATCGGAAGCAGTGCTTCGGTGATAGCAAACCGGTCTTTGTATTCTGCGTTGGGTAATAAACGTCCGCTCAATGTATAAGGACCGGGAATACTAGCCTTCAGAACCGGACCGGCAGGCGCAAGTCTTTTCAGCCGCTGGAATTCTTTCACAACGCCTAATCCCCGGGGTGCGGTCAGGGTATCCGTGATTTGATGTTTGCCCCGCTGGTCGTGCGCCGGAGGTCCAAATTTACGGGTGGCGGTTTCATCCCGTGAGATTCCTTTGATATAGCCATAAAAAGACAGGTTAAAATCAAGCCTCGTTTGTTCCCCGTCGGTAATCACGTCCAGCCCCGCTGTTGTCTGGTCGTGTATAGCTGCGATGACGGCATCTTCAATCATTTCTTCAATATCGGCGGGGCCAAATTGATCAAGGTGCTGTGAAGCATATTCCAACCATCCGGGAAAAGGATAACTTCCGACTACAGTAGTACGTATAAGCTGTTGCATAATTAAATTTCAGGGTTTATGATCCAACGTTTTTATATAATCCGGCAATGCGGTGTGCATGTTCGTCATAGGCGCTTTCAAACAATTGAGTAGCTTTTTCAGCTCCCACAATGCAGGACGCAGTTAATACCTTTGGCGGTTTCCCGGCCGCTGTAAGCCTTCGTGCAAGTTCCGCCTTAATTGAATTAATGATCAATACGCCACCAACGGTTGATCCCGGCGAAACGGGCGTATCCAACCCGGGAACCTTTACCATGGCATCACCTGCGGGCGCTCCGGTATCTATAATGATATCGGCGAAGTCGCCCAGCTTTTTTCCGTCGGCTCTCTTGCTGGAGGAAACGGCAGCGTGTTTCTTTGAAAGGATAGCTATCACCTTCACTTTCTTTTGCTGAAATAATTCCGCCATTTCAATGGGCACAATATTGCAGCCGCTGGAAGAGATGACGAGCGCGCAATCTGTTTCCTGTATATCGAAGTTTCTTTGAATCCTGTCAGCCAGCCCGCTAACGTTTTCCAAAAACATCGCCTGGCGCTGGCCATTGGCGCCTACTACCAGATTGTGAAAAGTGAGAGATAACTCTACAATTGGGTTGAACCCCGGGAAGGACCCGTACCTCGGCCACATTTCTTCCACCATAATCCGGCTGTGCCCGGAACCAAATACGTGTACCATCCTGCCGGCTAAGATTGTCTCCGAAAACCATTGAGCGGCTTGTTCTATGGAGGATTCCTGCGCTTTAACGGTTTCTATAATTTGTTGTGCCTGTTGTAAATAGTCCTCAATGACGTTCATAGTGAATAGTTAAATAGATATGGTTGGGTGTAAAGCAAAAGCTGCGGCGCCCACTGCGCCGGAGTATTCATCAAAGGCAGCCCGGACAACAGGAGTACGTACAGCGTTATATCTCCATTCAAAGATATCCATAAACTGTTCAAGCGGCTTAAATAAATCGTCACCCGCCTGTGCAATTCCGCCTCCAAGTATGATAATTTCGGGAGAGAGGATATTGATGAAAGAACATAACGCCACGGCCAGTCTCCTGATGGATAATAGCCATATCTGCGAAGCGAAGGGGTCTCCTTTTTGATGGGCCTGAACCAATGCAGAAGTGGAATTAAATTTTCCCTGGCTGCGCAGGCCTATAGTACAGTCTCCAATTGCATCTTCGAGGCTGCCGGGCATTTGCGTGATGTCTAAGACATCGCTGTCTGCATGGAGTGTTATGTGCCCGAGATGACCGGCTCTGTTTAACATTCCCTGGTGTAGTTGACCGTTAATCAGCAGACCACCGCCAACACCGGTACCAAGCGTCAGCATCACAATATTATGAAACCCTTTTCCGGCGCCAAATTTAGCTTCTGCCATAAGCGCGGCATGAGCGTCATTGAGCACCAGCGCAGGCGCCTTTAAAAAATCACTCCAGATAAAATTTTCAAGTCCCTGTAATCTTCCGGGCATCAGCCTGATACACTCATTTCTATCATTCGCCAAACCGGGGGCGGAGATACCTATGGACGTTTTCTCTACAGATGCTTTCTGCGACAGGAGTCCAACGGCGTCCTTTACCGCATTCTTCCACCAGGCGGATTCGGTTTCATTTGTTTTGACCTGTATGTCGTGGATGATGTTCCCCTTCTGGTCCAACAGTACGCCTTTAATATTCGTGCCTCCTATATCAATTCCGATAGCTTC
>JACFNM010000225.1 GCA_019454915.1 Chitinophagaceae bacterium | reverse complement strand
AAAATTCGAAAATGAAACAAAAAGACAGCGCGTGGTACTCTTTTTTATCAATTGTTAATTGTCCTAAGACTGCTGGTACAAAAACAATCAAACGAACCAGTTCATTCGGGAATCTTTAAACAAGACCAATGTCAAGTACCTGGTGCATATTTTTCACGTAATAAAATTTTATTCCCTTAATGAAATCCGAATTAATTTCCTGCACATCCTTTTCATTCTGCCAGCAGAGAATGATTTCCCGCATACCGGCACGTTTCGCCGCAAGCACCTTTTCTTTAATTCCCCCCACGGGCAGTACCTGTCCGCGTAGCGTAATCTCACCCGTCATGGCCAGGTAGGGTTTTACCTTTCGTCCCGTTAGGGCCGATGCAATAGAAGTCATCATGGTAATACCCGCACTGGGCCCATCTTTCGGAACGGCGCCCTCCGGTACGTGTACATGGATATTTTTCTTCTGAAATAATTCGGGATCAATGCCATACTTCCGGGCATTGGCCTGCAGATAAGTCAGGGCAGTTGACGCGCTTTCTTTCATTACATTCCCCAAATTTCCGGTAAGCTTGAGTTCGCCTTTGCCGTCACTCTGGCTCGTCTCGATAAATAATATATCTCCTCCCACGTAGGTCCATGCCAGCCCCACTGCCACGCCCGGCATGTTGGCTATTTTATACAGGTCGTTTGTGTACCTCGGCTTTCCTAATATCTTCTCCACATCTTTAATCGAAAGCGTAGGCTTCAATTTCCCTTTTATTACATATTCTTTGGTGAGAGAGCGCATAATAGAAGCCAATTGTCTGTCAAGTTCACGTACCCCGCTCTCCCGGGTATAGTCTTCAATAATTTTCTCCAGTACCGCATCGCTGATTCTGATGTTTAAATTTTTCAGTCCGTGTAGTTCCTTTTGCTTCGGAACAAGATGGCGTCTGGCAATTTGAATCTTTTCCTCCACAGCATAACCGTTCAGGTCAATAATCTCCAGCCGGTCTCTCAACGCCGGCTGAATATGCTGCAAATCATTGGCTGTTGCGATAAACAATACCTTACTTAAATCATATTCTAACTCGAGATAGTTATCGTAAAAAGCATGGTTTTGCTCGGGATCCAGCACCTCCAGTAAGGCTGAAGAAGGATCCCCGCGAAAATCATTCCCTACCTTATCCACTTCATCCAGGATAATCACCGGATTATTCGACTTTGCCTTCCTGATAGATTGAAGGATTCGTCCCGGCATGGCGCCTATATAAGTCTTACGATGTCCCCGTATTTCACTCTCGTCGTGCATTCCCCCCAGGCTCAGTCTGACATATTTCCGGTTCAGCGCAGAAGCAATACTCCGGCCCAGGGAGGTTTTACCAATTCCCGGAGGTCCCACAAAACACAAAATAGGGCTTTTCATATCCCCTTTGAGCTTCAATACTGCGAGATATTCTAAGAGGCGCTCCTTAATTTTATTCATGCCATAATGATCCCTATCCAGTATCTTTTTTGCCTTCGCTAAATCATAAGAATCAATAGTACCTTCATCCCACGGAAGTTCCAGCATCAGATCCAGGTGATTATATACCACAGAATAGTCCGGTGTGGACACATGCATGCGCTCCAACTTCTCAATGCCCTTCTTGAAAGCTTCCTTGGCCGCTTCCGGCCACTTCTTGGCCTCGGCCTTTTTCTGCATCTCTTTTACCTCGCGCTCATTTACATCACCACCCAACTCTTCTTTGATGCTTTTTAATTGTTGCTGCAGGAAGTACTCCTTTTGCTGCTTATCCAATTCTGTCTTGGTACGGGTAGTCAGTTGATTTTTTAGTTCCGCAAACTGAAGCTCCCTGTTCAGGAGGTGCATCAGCTTTTCCGCCCTGAGCTTTAAATCATCCAATTCCAGCAATTCCTGCTTCTCCTTTAAGTCGCTGCTTATATTACTGCTGACAAAATGAATAAGAAAGGAAGGGTTTTCAATATTTTTCAGTATAACAGAGGCTTCTGAAGGCATATTGGGTGAGAGAAGAATGATCTGAGATGCCAAATCCTTAATAGAGCTAACCGTAGCTGCAAAATGCTGGTCGTCTCCCACGCCTATTTTATCATCCGTCAACAGCCGAATCGCAGCCCTAAAATAAGGGTCTTCGGATACAATCTGCTCAATTTCAAATCTTTTTCTCCCCTGAATTATAATTGTAGTGCCGCCGTCGGGCATCTTAATCAGCTTGATTATCCTGGCAACCGTTCCTTTCTTTTCCAAATCATTAATACCCGGCTCTTCCACAGAACTGTCTTTTTGTGCTATAACACCTATCAGTTTGTCAGTCTTATATACATCATTGACCGCTTTTATGGAACGGTCCCGCCCAACGGTGATGGGTAGCACCACGCCGGGGAATAAAACAGTGTTCCTCAGCGGCAAGAGGGGTAAATCTGTGGGTATCGTAATATTTTCCTCGTTTTCAGACTCCTCCTCGTTTAAGGGAATAATCGGCATAAACTCCATCTCATCTTCAGGTTGGAGAAAAAAATCAGTCCTTTTCATAATTTTCCTATCTAACGTCAATATGACACTTTTTAAGATAAAGCTATCTATTTAAAGATACCGCTTTACTTTGGTCAAGTATAGTGCCAGTATAAAAACAAAAAAATCCGGACGATGACTTCCGGATTTATGGAGCCTTTTTCATAAGGTTACTAAAGCGCTATTCCCACACCCAACTGGACGGACTGACTCTTCCAGTTATCCCTGTTGTCAATATCATTAATATTATAAAGACCAATGCCATATCTGCCATAAAGTCTGATCCTCAAAATATTTAGCTGAGCGCCGCCAACCAATGAAAAATCACCTTTTGTAAACGCATTACCACTATTTTCCAAAAAAGTATCATGCTTATTCATCAGGATACTAAACTGGGGCCCAACCTGGAAGGAAAAAAATGAAACGGGACGATAAGCTACGAGGAGCGGAATACTCAAATAGTTCAACTTCACATCCCCCAATTCATTGAGCGATATTTTATAAATATCTTTAAACTCAGAAGAGGTAGTCGTGTTCGTTTGGCTAAATAATAGTTCAGGCTGAATACCCCACTTTTTGGAAATCCTGATTTCGGGGGCGATTCCTATATGATACCCCAGTTGGAACTCATCGCTAAATGATTTTCCTTCAACTTTACCCATATTGGCCCCGGCATGAAATGCCAGTCGGAAACCCTGGGCGAATGAAGAAGAAACAAAGCAGGAAATTGAGAGGCAGGTGACAAGCAAAATAATCCGTTGCATACAAAGCGTTTTGTTTCTTAAAACTAAACCAAAGGAATGCCATGGCATAGGATTCATTCAAAGGATTATGTTAACCAAATGTCACAGAAATGTTATTTTATCGAGGTGAGCCCCTTCGTTGCCCTGACCGTTTCAATATAACCGTTGAACTGGAATTATACACAAAACGGTAAATAATACTGTACCGTTCTTCTATCTCATTATGCCAATTCAATTACCGTAATCTCCGGCAATATACCTACCCGTCCGGGATAACCCAGAAAGCCAAAGCCCCGGTTTACATACAATTTTTGCCTTCCTTCTTCATATAGCCCGGCCCATTGTTTATACACGTATTGAACAGGGCTCCATTTGAAGCCGGGAATTTCCACGCCAAACTGGAAACCATGCGTATGACCGCTCAGGGTTAAATCTATATCTCCATATTCCGGCCGGATTTGTGCATCCCAATGGCTGGGATCATGACTCATCAATATTTTAAAGGGATATTTTTCCGTTCCCGCAAAGGCTTCATCCAGCTTACCGTACTTCGGAAAGTTGGCCTTGGCGCCCCAGTTTTCGATTCCCAATAAAGCTATCTGTTGCCCTTCCTTCTCCAGCACAACGTGTTCGTTCATCAGTAAACGCCAGCCCATCTCAGACTGCAATTGCTTCAACCGCTCAAGATTTTGCTTTTTCTCTTCCGGATTCGCCCAATGCTTATAATCTCCATAATCATGATTACCCAGGATACTGAAAACACCCATTGGGGCCTGCAAGCGGCCAAATATCTGGCGATAGGATTTCATTTCCACCGCCTCGTCATTCACCAAATCACCCGTAAACAAAATAATATCGGCATTTTGCTCAAGGATCATTTTCACGCCGTGCTCTACGGCTTTTTTATCAGAAAAACTCCCCGAGTGGATGTCAGAGATCTGAATCATCTTCAATCCCCTAAACGCTTCAGGAAGATTAGGAAATTGCAACTTTACCTTCCTCAACTGGTAGCGATACCTGTTCGTAAATCCGTACATAAATGCCGACATCAGGCTTCCGCCAATGGCCAAGCCTAACCAACTCATAAACACCGATCTTGAAATTCCGGCTGTCTGCACCGGTTCCCCGCTACTAAACTGCCCGTACAACTTCTCCCCTCCCCATTGAATTAACCGTCGTATATCGTCTATCAGTAAAAAAATGACCGTTACCAGTTTGGAAAAGATGAGACCGATGATGCCGGCAATCCAGTAGATATGAAAACCCTGCATCCAGTTATCAGGATGCATGTGAGGCATAATCATTATTGTTAAAAACACCAGGACGGTCACCATCCAGTATAGGATATAAACCCCCGTTTTCATCCTGGGAGAAAATGGCTGAACAGCCGTTTTAATCGCCTGGAAGATATAAATGTCCACCAGCAATACAGTAAAAATTAAAATCCATAAACTTATCTGATTGCGCATTTTTGTATAGCCTGTGTTTTAAATAATCTTCAAAAAATGGTAACGATTAAAATGAAATAAATTGATCCAACTGTTCCGCTATCACCCGTAAGGTAGTTTCGTCTCCAATGTCTTTTTCACCGTTCATCAATTTGTTCACCACCGAAATGGGCAGTTTGTTGTGATGAACGTTCATCTTTAAATAGTGTAATACCCCGGTTAGATGTTCCAGTCCCCGCAAGTTACCGGCTCTTCCGGTGGAAACTCCTGTCAGCAGAGCTTTCTTCCCCCACCAAACTTTCTCTATATCAGTATGATCAATGAGGGCTTTCAATACGCCGGGAAAACTGCCATTGTATTCCGGAACGATGAAGATGAATTTTTGAGTAGGAATCAGAATATCTTTTTCTAATTGCCTTATCTGTTCATTCCTGTTATGAATGTCCAATCCTTCTAAGGTTACCAGATTAACCGGTAATCCCTTCTGCTGAAGCAAATGATAATATTGGCCGGCAACCTGTTTGGTGTTGCTCCCGGGCCGGTTCGTTCCCGAAATAACTGTATATATATCTGAATCCATCTTAATATCAACTGCTTTACACGAATAGTTCAATGAATATAATACCGAAGATGTATTTTTGCCAATATGTCACAGCAGTATTTTTTCTGAGCAAAGATAGACCTGTTTTATCAGGAATTAACATCACTAAAGTTTATAATGCATGATGAAACTGACTAATTATGGACATTCCTGTTTTGCGGTACAAATAAAAGATAAGCACATTCTCTTTGACCCGTTTATTACGCCCAACGCCTTGGCTGCTTCCATCAACGTTGAAAAGATTCAGGCGGACTATATCTTTCTGTCGCATGCTCACGAAGACCACATTGCTGACTGTATCCGCATCGCCAACCGTACAGGCGCGAAAGTCGTGTGCAGTTTTGAAATCCATACGTGGCTGAATAACCAGGGGATAACCAATACGCACCCCATGAATACCGGTGGTAAATGGAAATTTGAATTTGGCGTGGTGAAATGCGTGGTAGCCCAACATTCCAGCGGATTCCCGGATGGTTCTTATGGCGGCAATCCCATGGGCTTCGTCTTTACATCAGAAGAGGGAAATTTCTATTACAGTGGTGATACTGCGCTAACCTTAGACATGCAACTGGTACCCCGGTATGCAAAGATTCAATTTGCAGTATTGCCTGTTGGGGATAACTTTACCATGGGAGTGGAAGACGCAATCGAAGCCGCAATACTCATCGAATGTAAAAAAATTATAGGCGTTCATTATGACACCTTTGGTTTTATCCAAATCAATCATGACGAGGCTAAGAAAGCTTTTGCCCAAAAGAATTTAGAGCTACTTTTACCGGCAATCGGCGAAACGATTGATATTTAATAGAAAGCAGACAAATAATAAATTAAATTTGTCGTTTGGCAGGCAGTTATGACAGTCGGTCAATGTTTGAATAACAACTTTTGTATAAACAGAATATGGCAAGAATTATAGGTATAGCCAATCAAAAAGGCGGTGTAGGTAAGACAACTACGGCTATTAATTTAGCCGCAAGTTTGGCCGTATTGGAAAAGAAAACGTTGCTGGTGGACGCCGATCCGCAGGCTAACAGTACTACGGGTGTAGGATTCGACCTGCATAATATCCAGAAGAGCTTGTACGACTGTATGGTGAATGAAACGCCCGCCGGAGAGACGATTCTGAAAACGGAAATCCCGAACTTAGACGTCATTCCTTCCCATATAGACCTTGTTGGAGCAGAAATTGAAATGATCAATTACCCCAACCGGGAAAACGTATTAAAGCATATACTGGAGCCCATTCGCGATGATTATGACTTTATCGTCATTGACTGTTCGCCATCGCTGGGATTAATAACCGTAAATGCGCTGACGGCCGCTGACAGCGTTGTAGTACCCGTACAGGCTGAATTCTTCGCATTAGAAGGCCTGGGCAAATTATTAAATACCATCAAGATTGTACAATCCCGGTTAAATACCGATTTAGTCATCGAAGGCATATTAATGACGATGTATGACGGAAGACTCCGGCTGTGTAACCAGGTGGTCAATGAAGTCAGGCATCATTTTGAAGAAATGGTATT
>JACFNM010000224.1 GCA_019454915.1 Chitinophagaceae bacterium | reverse complement strand
TTTGATACGTGATATGCCTGATATGCAGAAAAAAGTATTTTCTTACAGTCGTATCCAGGGATTTTCTCATAAAGAGATAGCCGAAATGCTGTCCATTTCCACCAAAACCGTAGAAACCCATATTACCCGCGCCGTAAAATTTCTTAGAAAGTCCGTTTTGAACCTCTTGTGGTAGAAAACCTGTCAGGTTGCGCCCTGCTCCTGGCTGAGCAAAACCTGACAGGTTGGACCGCACATTTTTTTTAACTATTTGTAAGGGAATTTCCGTTGCCATACGAATAGTATTCAACAGATATGGAAATTTCATCCGAACTACTTCAACGATTTTTTGACGGATTGTGTACGCCGGAGGAAGAAGCATGTGTAAAAGCGTGGATTTTCAGCCATCCGGATTATTTGTCCGGCGTGATGACGGAGAAGAGTTGGGAATTATTTTTCAATCAAACGAAAGTTCCGGCAGAAAAGACGAAGGAGATGTTTTCGTATATCACGAAGCATACGCGACCCAAAAGGAAATGGAGCAATTGGGCGGTAGCAGCTTCAATCGTCGCTATATTGGTTTCGGGGATGCTGTATGTTGAAGTTTCTCTCCAAAAAGCCCCCTTAGTCCTGTCGTATATTAATCCGGGTGATGTCCAGGTCGTTGCTGGTAATCCTTTGAATACGGAAAAGAGAATTTCCCTTTCTGACGGTAGTATGGTCATCCTGTTTCCCGGCAGTACGATTCGCTATGATTCTTCCTTATTAAATAAGCGGGATATTTTTTTAAAGGGCGAAGCGTTATTTTCTGTGGCAAAAGACAGTACACGGCCTTTCTGCGTCAGAACAAAAGACGTGCGTGTGACGGCGCTGGGAACGCAATTCAGGGTTTCGGAAAAAGACCCGTCAGTGACTTCTGTATCTTTATTTGAAGGGAAAGTAGTGGTAAAGAAAGAAGGGGAGGATAAAGGAGTTTTTGAAGACGTAGTGCTTAATCCCGGCCAGGAATTCACTTACAACAAGCGTAGTTTATTGGTGCAGGTGGATAAGACAAAGCAGTTGATCGAGTCCAGCGATTTAATGGTGAAATACGATCTGAAACCGGAGATGATTCGTGAAATCCTTTATTTCAATAATCAGCATTTATCGCGGGTTCTGTCGAAACTTCAGGAGCAATACAATGTCCGCATTGAGTTCAGACCCGGGCTTACAGACGATATACGCTATACGGGTGTACACAATCCGAAGGAGGAATCATTAGAAGACTTTTTGAACCGGGTAGCTTTCCTTGGTAACCTGAAAGTGGAATTAATTTCCGGGGTTTATGTCGTTAGTCCCCAGTGAAAATTTTAACCTAAATAAAATATCCACCTATAAAAAAGCCAGACCATTTTAATTTTTTAATCTTTTAAACTTAAAACAAAAACAGCTCTTATGAAACAGTTTTTATTTTTCATGTTGCTGATTTGCACCACGGGCGCCTATACGCTGGCGCAAAACGTGTCGAATGCAGTAACGGGGATGGTAAAAAATGAGAATGATGAAGCGTTGTCCGGAGTGACTGTTGTTGCGAGAAATGCAGCAGCCGGTGTATCTCAAACTACGAGCACGGACGACAAAGGCGTTTTCAGTTTTCGCGGACTTCCCCCCGGTGCAGGTTACCAGTTTATCATCAGCTATGTGGGCTATCAGACGGATACCCTTTCGGGATATGACCTGAAAGGAGATAGCCGGATTGCCTTAGATGTTATTTTGCAACCCAGGAGCACTACGCTCGATCAGGTGGTTGTTATCGGTTATGGCTCCATGCGAAAATCAGATCTGTCTGCTGCTGTTGCCACGGTGCCCGGACTCGAACAGGCAAAGAATCGTCCGGTACTGAATGTGGAAGGCATGATGCAGGGTAAAGTACCAGGCATTACGATCGTTAATAATGGAGGCCATCCCAACCAGGGTCCGAGTATCACCATCCGTGGAGTCGGTAACCGAAGCGGTGAAAGCCCGCTGTACGTGGTGGACGGAGTGCCTGGCGCACCCTTCAATCCTTCGGATGTGGAATCCATTACCGTGTTGAAAGATGCGGCTTCTGCGGCCATTTATGGAGCCTTCTCCGGATCGGCGGGGGTTATACTCATTACTACCCGGCAAGCTAAGGAAGGCAAACCTACGGTGGAGTACTCCGCATTTGTAGGTGCAAAAACAGCCTGGAAGCTCCCCCAGTCACTGACAGCAGATAAGGAGGCACAGGTGTCTAACCTCGCATTTGAAAATGCAGGACTACCTCCGTTGGACGGCTGGAATGCTTCTATCAATCCTTATTCGCAGGTTACCCGCACCGACTGGATGGGATCAATTTTCCGTACGGGATTGGTGCATCGTCATAATATTTCCATTAATGCCGGAACGGATAAGTTTTCTACCCTGTTTCAGGGAAGGTACGAAGAGAATGAGGGCACATTGTTAAATACATTTGCGAAAAATCTTTCCGGAAGATTCAATGCAATGTATAAATTCAATAATCATGTTAAATTCAGACAGGAACTGTTTGTAAATAGCGGGCAGTCGAGAGGCACCGAAACATCGAGTGGTTATAGCGGCGTTATCCTTTCAGGTATTTATATGCCGCGGTCAGCCACGGTTTATTACGACGATGGCAGCTTTGGCGGTGTAGGTCCCCGGGAGTCAGATTATCTCGGTATCCATGGTGACGCTATTAACCCCGTAGGAACCCTGTTGCGCAACAAGTCAAATAATAAGGCGATAACGATGCAATCGGTTTCGGAACTGGCCTTATCTAATATTTTTGTGAGGGGATTATCCTTTACTTCCCGGTTTTCTTACCGGATGGGCAATGCGTTAAACAAAAACTTTAGCCCCAGGAGGCTGGAGCCCGGTAAGCCGAACACTTCTAACCAGTTGGATTATTCTACAGAAAGATCACATCTGATGATCTGGGAAAACACGCTGAACTATACAAAGACCATAGAGGGGCATAGCATTGGGCTGATGGTTTCTTCCACCGCTCTTGAAGACGGAGCAAGGGGTTTTGCCGCATCTGCAAAGAACTTTGAGAATGAATCGGATTGGGCGCAGTTTTTTATCAATGCAGGCAATTTCACGGATAACAAACCCAGTGACTATGATTGGCTGGACAGGACGCAGTCTTATGTGGGCAGGGTGTCTTATAGTTGGGAGGATAGATATTTTGTGACCGGAAGCTACCGGAAAGATAATGCCGGAAAGCTGCCCTTGGGTTTCCGTGCAAAAGGATTCCCCGGAATTACGGCGGCGTGGAAGATTAGTTCCGAGCCTTTCTTTCATGCCGACAATGTGGACCTGTTTAAAATCAGGGCCAGTTGGGGACGGATAGGAAATATCAATTCTGTGGGAAGATATTACGGATACCCGACGTTGGGGAACGGTATATCTTACCAGGTTGGACAGAACGCGCCGCAAACGAATACCCTGTATGTTTCCGCCTTCACCAATCGTGCACTGACCTGGGAAACTTCCGAACAAAAAGATATCGGTGTTGACTTAGGTCTTTTCGATCAGCGATTAACTATCACGGTGGATTATTTTGATAAGCTGACGAAGGATTTGATTAAAACCCAGGATAACAATTGGCCCAATACTTTTGGATTCGGTGCGCCATTAATTAACCAGGGTGAAATACGGAATACCGGTTTTGAATTCAGCGCTACCTGGGCGGGTAAGATCAATAAAGTTAATTATGATATTAACGGAAACTTTGCCACACTCAAAAATCGCGTAGCTTATATTGATGAAAACCCTAATTCCGCGTGGACGCACGGCGATGCCTGGAGGGGCGTATTGCTTCCTTACCGGTCAGTGGTAGGGCAGCCTTATTATTCTTACTGGCTGATTCAGCATGCCGGTATCTTCCAGACGCAGAAGGAAATTGATGACTATGTGGGTTCCGGCGGAGGCAAAATACAGCCCAATGCGGTTCCGGGTGATTTGAAGTTTATTGACGAAAATGGCGACGGAAAAATTTCGGACGACGACAGGGTATACATGGGTAATGCGTTTCCGAAGGTAACTTACGGATTGACGCTGAATGCAACCTGGAAGAATTTTGATTTCAGTATGTTCTGGCAGGGTGTCGGCGGTGTAAAACTGTTCCATGCCTTTAAAGAATCTACACTGAATGCTTCCGAACAGGGGTACAACCGGTGGAATAAAATTTTAGAAGCATGGTCTCCGTCAAATCCGGGAGGTACTATCCCGCGGATCTCAGCGAATGATCCCAATAAGAATTTCCAGACGCCTTCTGACTGGTACCTGGAAAACGGAGATTATCTGCGCCTGAAGAGTTTGATTATTGGCTATAATTTTCCCAAACTGATTAAGCAGTCAACTTTACGTGTGTATATCAGTGCTGAAAATCTGATTACCATTACTAAATACACCGGTATGGACCCGGAAGTGGGAGGTATTGGGCTGGATGGCGGACAGTTTCCGGTGTCGAGGATACTTTCTGCCGGCGTGAGATTGGTACTGTAAATCTTTTATGATTATTTGTTGAAGTTTAAATTTTTATATATGAATCGCATTATCTTGTTTCTATTGATTGCTACGGGTACGCTGTTTGTATCCTGTAGTAAGAACTGGGTAGATACAAAGCCCAATGGCTCTCCTTCTACCGCTTATCTGTGGGACGGGCCTTCCAGTGTATCAAAGGGTATAAATGCTCTTTATGAACAATTCCGTAAAGAAGAAACCTGGGGAAGAGACCTTTTCTGGATGCAACTTGCCAGTGATGATTTGATTGTGGGGCGTAGCAAGGCAACAGCGGAGAACATTAAAAACTTCCTGTGTACCGGTAGTGAGGGATACATCACCTCGGCCTGGCAACTGTTGTACTGGATGGTGAATAAAGCCAATGTGGCCATAGAGGGACTGCCGGGAGCGACGAACATCACCGAGGAGTTGAGAAGCCGGTCACTCGGGGAAGCTTATTTCATCAGGGGATTTGCCCATTTCTGGCTCGCTTATATGTGGGGTCACGAAAATCAGGGTGTTCCTTATGATGATATAGAAAACCCTGAATTCGGTAAAAGGATACCTCCGCAACTGCCTTCCGTGAAAGATAATTATGATATTATCGCTAAAGATCTTCAGAAAGCAGCGGAATTATTACCTCTTTTTGAAACTTATGGACCTGAAGACAGAGGAAGAGCACACAAAGCGGCGGCATTAGGTTACCTGGTAAAGACCTATGCTTATTGGGCTCAGTTTGATGCCAGCAAATGGGACCTGATACCGGCTATATGTGAT
This sequence comes from Chitinophagaceae bacterium, assembly GCA_019454915.1. Taxonomy (GTDB): domain Bacteria; phylum Bacteroidota; class Bacteroidia; order Chitinophagales; family Chitinophagaceae; genus Agriterribacter. The sequence continues at coordinate 1,549 of JACFNM010000224.1, read as the reverse complement.
CGCATAAAGAACGAATGTGGCAGAGCGCTGGTTGCAGATAAGGCTACACCCAAAGAGAATTTCCAGGCCGTTTTCAGTATTGATGGAAACTGGAGCAGCGAATACATCTGGTCAGTAACCTCCGGTAATCAGGGCGGCTCTGAGTTTCCGGGTGTAGTGCTTGAGAATAAAGGCTGGGGAATATACAATGGCTGGGGTTATTTTCAGCCGACCGAAGAGCTTTATGATGAATATGAGGCAGGCGATCCAAGAAGAGACGTTACGATTCTTAAGTTCGGGGATACCTTTACGTTTTTCGGAGAGGAAAGAAGATACGCTTCCACCAACAGCCTTTCCGGATTCCAGATTGCAAAATATATGGAACCCTATTCTTATGGCTCTAACGGGGATGCCAGTACGAATGATAAAGTAAACCCGAATGGAGACTATCCGACTACGGCGCTTAACCTGCCGTTGATGAGGTATGCAGAAATCCTGCTCTTTAAAGCAGAAGCGCTGATACAGACCGGAAAATCAGCAGAAGCTGCTGCGCCGTTGAATGAAATCAGGGCAAGGGTAGGACTTCCTCCGATTGCCAATCCCACCATGGATGATCTGAAGCATGAGCGTCGTTGTGAGCTGGCTTGCGAATGGACAGACCGTGTACAGGATCTGAAGAGGTGGAACGATGTGGCTACGATCAATGCCCCGCAGCATGGTCGGATTCATGCCAATAAGACGGATCCGGATTCGCCCTATACTATTGAGGAAATTTGGCCGGCCCGTAACTATACTTCTGCTAAGATTGCCTGGCCAATGCCGCCGGATGAAATCAACAGGAGTAACGGCGCCTACAAACAGACACCCGGCTGGTAAAAACAAGAGGTAATTACCGTTTATATACGGGAGGAGCATTCGATTTGCTTCTCCCGTTTTTTGTTGTGTGTATGTGACAAACCAAAAGCGTAAAAAGCCGGACGTTCTCCGCCGTGTTTTAGTCTCACGAATCGCCGGATTAAGCCTGACAGGTAATAGTCCGCCGGCGGTCAGCTCATGCCGTATTTCTCCTTCCAGGCTTCAAAAAACGGCGGGTTGATCAGTTGCAGTGAAGAGGTTTCCCGGTTTAAAAAAACCTGTACGGAACTGCCGGTGGCTACCAGCTTGCCGTTATTGGCATTGAATACCCTGTATCTGAACTGGAGCTTTGCGGCGTCACAAGCTACATAGGTGGTTTCTACCAGCACTCTCTCGCCGTATTTTAGCGACTGCTTATAGTCGCATTGCACGCTCACTATCGGGATAATATAGCCTTGTTTATAAAAATCGAGATACCCGATACCGTGTTCATTACCGAATGCTTCTCTTCCGTCTTCAAAGTAGCGGATATAATGTCCATGCCAAACGATACCGAGGGGGTCTGCTTCATTGAATCGTACATTAATCTCTATTTTTCCCGTCAATGTTTTTTCAGTCATCTATTGTTTTTTGAATAAAGATTTTCATGTCACACTGTGCTATCCGGGTACCGTTACAATGAATCACCCCTTTTATGAGCGTTACGTTAAACACC
>JACFNM010000223.1 GCA_019454915.1 Chitinophagaceae bacterium | reverse complement strand
AAAAGCTCCTGCAGGCGATGGTTCTCGCCACGGTAAAGCCGCATGATGGTGGCGATATTCTGGATATGCTCATCGGTAAACTCGCGCAAGGCACGCGTAACCTGCCTGAAGATATTGCGGGCGTCAATAAAAAGAATCTTGTTCATTCTCAAATCCTGCAAATTCTGATTCCGACATTTATTCTTATCAAAAAACCAAAGCGTTGCCGGCAAAGTAACCGTGTAAAACATATTCTTGGGCAGCGTGAGCATACAGTCAATCACCCCGCTTTTAATCAGGTTTTGGCGTATATCGGCTTCACTGTGGCGGGCATCGCTGGCACTGTTTGCCATTACCAAAGCGGCTCTGCCTGTGGGTTTCAGCGAAGTGGCAAACAGGTTGATCCACAAATAATTGGCATTGGGCACACTGTTGACCGCTGCCTGTTTATTACCGCCTGATTTGGATTTGTTTTTGGGTATGCCGTATTCGTTAAACCGCCGGTCGTCTTTTACGCGGTCGTAGTTGACATCATCCACATTGAAGGGTGGATTAGCCATCACGTAATCAAACCTGCCGTAGCTGTCAAACGGATTTTCGTAATAGGCATTGGCTTGCACAATTTGCCCACGCAGGCCGTTTACCGCAAGGTTCATCCGGGCAAGTTTTACAGTTTCGGTATCTTTCTCACCGCCATAAACCATCAGGTCTTTGGTATCCTCGTCGCGCAGCTCGGCCCTGCGCCTGTCCACAAACTCATTGCTCTGCACAAACATGCCACCGCTGCCGCAGGCGGGGTCATACAAAGTTCCTTTATAGGGTTCTATCATCTCCACCATGAGTTTTACCACACTGGTGGGCGTATAGAAGGCGCCGCCACCCTGGCCTTCGGCTAATGCAAACTCGCCCAGAAAATATTCATACACTTTGCCGAATAAATCGCCGGTGACGTCTTCCGGTATATCCTTAAATATTTTCAGCAGGCTCTTGGGCAGGCTGCGGTCGTCTTTGGTATAGAGTTTAAAATATTCGTCTTTGGGCAGGCTGTCTTTCAGTTCGGGTTTGTAATATTCTATCAGTTCCATTGCCTTTTTAATGGCTTTGGCAATGTCTGTTTTCTCGGGCAGGTTCAGCAGGTAGTCATACTCTGCTTCGGGTGGCAAATAGAAACCACACTTGAGGAGGGCAATCTCCTCTTCCTTCAGCTGGTTACGGCTGTTCTTTTGAGCTTCCAGTTCGGCCTTGATTTCTTCTTTTACTTTCCCGTAGCGAATAGAGGCAAACCGCAGGAATATCAATCCCAGAATGGGTGTTGAATATTCACTTGCTTTCAGTCCGCTGTCGGCACGTAGTTTATCGGCTGCCTTCCATAAATTATCTTCTAATTCTTTAAGTTGTTCCGCTGTCATTAATTAGTTGAGGTTCTGTATTAAAATTATAAAAATAGGGAGATTTGATGAGTACCGCCCGGCCATTTATCCTTTGTTGGGTTGACGCAATCATACCGGCTCAAAATAAATTCGGTTTTCTGTTTCCGGAAGAAGACGGGGATAGATTGTTTCCCGAAACTATCTAGACGTTATCTTTCCGGTTCAAAAAATCAAATCAATCAGGATACCTGAGAATAAAAGAGAGATGCTGAAAAATACCATTCCGCCGACGTAGGCGAGGACGGCTTTAAGATAGTTGATTGGCTTTTTTCTTCCATAAAAATCCGCAATGGCCAATGTAATATAAATCATGGATATTATACCCGCAGTTGTCATGAGGTCCACACGCGTAATTCCCTGAATAAGGGCAAACAGTGCAAAGATTAACATGCCCATTCCCATAATGAAGCAGAGCAGGATAAGTACCTCATAAAAATTATAGCCAGAGTTTATAAAGAATAGTTTAAGCATACCGGCGATAAAAATGCCCATGATGATATTGGCATAGCCGTAGTTATCCTGTACCCAGGCAAACATCCTGCCAGTAGTGCCCTTCATGCCCTTGTAATTGACGTACTGATCTTCTATCTTAAAATAATGATTGATGATACTATAAGCAATAGAAGTGATAAGGATGAATAAAATAGGTTTCACAAGTCTGTGGCGGTCTGTAGTTAAAAAATCTTTTATGCTTTTTCCCGGACGGATGAAAAGTTCTTTTATCGTTAATAAGATGCCTTTATCCAGATTAAAAACACTGGATATTTCATCACGGATATACTTGCCGTCAATTCTTCTTAACCGAGCAGGCTGCCCGCAATCGGGGCAATAATTACCCTCAAAAGACTTATGACAATTTTGGCAGTTTTCCATTTTGTTTTTGTTGGCGTCAATAGCAACGGGCTTTTCTTACCTGATCACTTCCCGTTATCCGGAGAAGATTAATATTCGGATTCCTGGTAAGAAGTTTAAACGTTTTTTACCGTATAAATTTAATGGATAATCTCAAACTATCAGGAATTCATTTATTTTTCGGATTCCTCCACAATACTCCTTCCTCTCCTGATTTTTGAGCTTCTCAGTGTGTTGAATCCAAATTTTGCACTTGAACTGCAAAACAACCCGAAATTTCAACTTTGGATATTCTGCAAAAAAAGAAGAGGATATCCGAAGTTGATATCCTCTCTCATTCCTACTGTTTCCGGACTTGCTTAAGCGCAACAGAAAATGGTAGTCTGGTTCTTCTCATTAGTGTTTTGTAAGGAGTTAAAAAAGGAAGGTCGTACTAATTCCTTTCTGTCAAATAATCCACGTTGAGTTTATTTCGCCGCTTCTTTGATGAACTGAATGTCTCCATTGATCCTTACCTCATCGCTTACGAGAACGCCACCGGATTCGAGAGCTGCATTCCAGTTTAAGCCCCAGTCTTTTCTGTTTATTTTCCCGGTGAAAGAGAAGCCCGCTTTCATTACTCCCCAGGGATCTTTGTTCAATCCGCCATATTCTACGTCAAGGCTTACCTCTTTTTCTATCCCTTTTATATTAAGCATACCCTTCAGCAGATAATTTTCTTCATCCAGTTTCTTGAAAGAGGTGCTTTTAAACTTCAATTCTTTGAAATTTTCAACGTCGAAGAAGTCTGCACTTCTTAAATGCTTATTGCGATCTTCACTATTGGTGAGGACGGAAGCTGCTTCTATAGTAACTTCCACTGATCCTTTACTGAAATCATCTCCTTCAGTGGAGATGGTAGCATGAAAATCCCTGAATTCGCCCTGTACGTTAGCGATCATCATGTGTCTCACCTTGAAGAGAAGTTCACTGTGTGCCGGATCTAAAGTCCATTTCGTTTGATTTGCCATAATATTTGTCATTTTATTTTGATGGCACAAAGTTGGCAAAGAGAATCAAACAACTCATTCACCTGTGTTAATAAATGGGACTTTTACCGGCGGTAATCACTTACCGGCAATTTCTTTTCGGATACGACTCAATGATTGTGGCTTTATGCCCAGGTAAGACGCGATCAGGTATTGGGGAATCCGCTGATTGAATTGAGGATACTGTTGGGAAAATTCCAGGTATCGTGCTTCGGCATCCTCGCTGTTTGTCTTGGCAAGCCGGTACTGCAGCGACACGAAAGCGTTTTGAATCAGCAAACGGAAAAACCGATCAATCTCCGGGCATAAATCGCAGGCTTTCTGAAAGTTTTCCTTATTCAGCAGGAGTAATCGTGAATTCTCCAGGGTTTCAATATTATAGATTCCCTTTCTATCGGAAAAAAAACTGTAGAGGTCGGAAATCCAGTATCCTTCAAGGGAAAACTGAATGGCGTGTTTCTCTCCTTTGTCGTCTGTCAGATAAGAATAACAGGAGCCTTCTTCTACAAAATAGACGTACCTGCAATATTTCCCCTCTTCCGCTAAAAGAGTTTTCTTTTCAAACGATTTCGGAAATACACATTCTGTAAATGAATGGAAGACGGTATCACTGATTGGGTGTCCCAGCGTCTTTTCAATATTATCGCGTAGAATAGAATACATATTTTAAGGGAAATCTGATTCAGACCGCATATTAAGCATTTTTTGGCAATGAATACTTCATACCCATTGTATGGAATCGCAACTATTTCTACTCAATCCATATAGAAAATCACTATTCTGTTCCAAAAAAAAATAAATTCAAAAACTGGCGTTTTACAATTTTCTTCCCCTTATATTTGCGCCAGTTTTTCATAGGATATTGGATTTTAAACGGGCGAGCATTTCTATGCTGCCCTTTTTTTATTTTAGAATATAGTTAACTTTAGAGATGCAGGAAACAAATGAGGTTTCCCGCATTTAGCAGGTGATTATTTGATGACTACTAAATTTGAATGAAATGCAGGAAGGAAAACGTCAAAAACAGGTTGCCGGTTTATTATATGAAGAGTTCAACGAGATATTTCAGCGATTAGGGCTGACGATGCTCGACGGAGGGATGGTTTCCATATCTTCCGTCAAGGTAACGCCTGATTTGCTCGAGGCGAGAATTTACCTGAGTTTTTTTCAGTTGAAAGATCCGGAACGGGGACTGAAAAGAATCGAAGACAGAGCCTGGGAGATAAAAAAGGAATTGTCCTCCAGAGTAAAGCATCAGTTGCGGCGGATTCCCGAGTTGAAGTTTTACGTGGATGATACCCTCGATTACGTCTTTAAGATGGAAGAATTGCTCAAAAAGATCAATGAAGAAAAGGATAAGAAGGATCACTAATATTACCGCTTGTCGCCGGGAGGCTCTTTGCCCTATAAGTTCCGGTGAATAACGCTAAAATCGAATTATCTTGTATTTACGCTTTGCATGGAGATATTTTAAAGCCAAAAAATCTACCAATGCTATTAATATTATAGCCTGGGTAAGTGTGACGGCTATTACATTTGCCACCGCCGCGCTGTTGGTTTTATGGAGCGCCTTTAACGGCTTCGAAGACCTGGTGAAATCGCTGTACTCAACCTTTTATACTGATATCCGCATCACGGCCGCTACCGGAAAGTCAATGATACTTACCCCGGAGCAGATAAAATCCATTAAAGAATCCCAATACATCTCTACGGTTTCAATGGTGGTGGAAGAAAAAGCGCTTTTGCAAAACCAGGATTACCAGGCTATTGTGGAGCTAAAGGGTGTAGATTCCAATTATACCGAAGTAACGACCGTCGGCCAAAGCATTATCAGGGGTAAGTATTTATTGGGCGATGAGGAGCATCCGGGCGCCGTATTAGGCGTTGGTATTGAAAATGCCGTTGCCGTGCTCAGCGACCGGGCGGTAGGAGGGCTTACGATATACCTGCCTAAGAAGGGCGGAGATGACCTCAGTAACCCCTTAGCAGCTTTTAACGAAGGAAGGATTGTGCCCAACGGCGCTTTTGCCAGCCAGCAGGAATTTGATAATAAATATGTGCTTACCAATATAGATTTTGTAAAAGCGTATATGAATTTCGCGCCCGATGAATACACGGCTGCGGAGATAGCGGTTGATGCTCCGGAAAAGGAAGACGCGGCGAAGAAGCAACTCCAAACGCTGCTGGGTCCTGAGTACAAAATTCAGACAAGGTATGAGCAGAACAGCAGCCTGTACAATGTGATGCGACTGGAAAAATATGCCATATTCGGTATTTTTATCCTCGTGCTCATCGTAGCCGCTTTTAATATGATAGGAGCGCTCAGTATGCTGGTTCTGGAAAAGCAAAAGGATATCCAGATATTGCAATCCATGGGCGCTACCCGGTCATGGATTCAAAAAGTATTTCTGTCGGAAGGCGTATTGCTGGCAGGGATAGGTGCTGGAATCGGCATGCTGATGGCAATCGTCTTGTGTTATCTCCAGCTTCATTTTAAACTCGTTCCTCTGGAAGGGAATTCGTTTGTGATAGATTATTATCCCGTCAAAATGATTTTTAGTGACTTTGTGATAGTGGCGTTTACCGTCTTCGTCATTGCCTTGGTGGCTTCCTGGCTGCCGGCAAAGCGGGCTGCTGCCCAGTCTTTTGAATTAAGAAATTAGGCGGGAAGCTATGAGCTATTTTATTTACTTTGCCCCTCAATCTGACTTACCGGATAATGAAGAAGTATTCAAGGATTTTTAATTATTTAAAGGACTACAAATACAGCATCGTATTATATTTTGTCTGCATCGTACTTTCTATTATATTTTCCGTGGTGTCGCTGGGAATGTTGGCTCCGTTTTTTGATTTGATTTTTATGGGCGATAATGCGGGTATGGTTCCGAAAGCAGACAGCCCGCTGACGGCCTATATCCGTGAATTACTCAGCTATTGGGTAACCGATCTGAATCCGGTGGGCGCTCTGGCATTTATCTGTATTATCATCGTTCTGTCCATATTTCTGAAAAACCTGTTTCTTTATTTTTCCTTTAATATTCTGAACCCCATCAAGAATCAGATTGTCAATAAACTGCGCGCTGAACTGTATGAAAAAATTCTGAATCTGCCCATCGGCTATTTTACCGAAAAGAGAAAAGGAGATTTAATCAGCCGGATTACCAATGACGTATCCGAGGTGGAAGTGTCGCTCGTTGGCGCTTTAGAGGGTTGGGTTCGCGATCCGCTAACCATCATCATCAACTTTGCGGTGTTGTTCTATATCAGTCCTGAACTCACCATCGCCATACTCATTTGCATCCCGCTGGTAGGATTTATCCTGGGGCGCGTTTCCCGTGCGTTGAAGAAGCAATCCAATGAAGCAGCCATAAGGTTAGGCGAGTCGCTTTCTGTGCTTGATGAAACGTTGAACGGATTAAGGGTTATCAAGGCCTTTAATGTGGAAGGCTTACTGAAAGGCAGGTTTAATAAAATCAATGATGAATTGCTGACAGCGAAAAATAAGATTAGCCGGCGGAGGGATCTCGCTTCGCCGATGTCTGAATTTTTAGGCGTCCTTGTTTTTGTAGGGATACTTTGGTTTGGGGGACA
>JACFNM010000222.1 GCA_019454915.1 Chitinophagaceae bacterium | reverse complement strand
ATTGTCCGTTTATTTCATGGATGATGGCCATATTGTAATTAGCGCGACCTGCTGTTTTTGGGTCGGGATTTTTAGTTTCTGCCAGCCATATCTTTGCGGCTTCATCCCAGTTGCCTGTTTGCGCCTTTCTTTTTGCCAAATCGAAAGCGCCATTTTTACTGCGCACAAAATAATTCCTGTACACCCTGAGCCAAAAGGGACTTATTTTGGCGGCATATAATTTCCCGGCATCCGTCCCCACCTGTTTTACCGCTTCACTTTTGCCAATCAGGGCTTTTGCAGCCTCTGCCGGGTTTACACCCTTTCCGTGAAAATTAAGGTTTCTTGAAATCGAGGACTCATCGAGTACCGTATGAGACCCGGGGTCATACATCCGCCAACCCGTTGTCACCAGCGTATTCATGTGTACCTGGTGTTCAATCAGGGGAACATCCCCGAGTATTGTCTTCTGGTGAACGGTATCCATCGAGTAGTCCACCTTAGATTCCGTGTCAAAGAGTTCGAGAGAAAATACGGCATCCGTACGGGTTTCACGGCATATTTTCTTTATCTTATCCCAGTCCAGCGGAGCCGGAAAAACACCTGCGCCAAAAGAGGATACATCAGCGGAATCGGCCCTGACTATTTCAACCAATCGTTGGTTATTGCTTAATTCACCCACCAGCCCGTTTACGGTTGCGGCACTTCCTTCGCGAATGAGGGCTTCACTCTCCAAAGACATTACCCTGTATATGTCATTTAATACGCCTGTTTTTTCCGAAGGCGTCGTACGGTTTATAACCGCAACGGACTGTATGTAGCCGGGTAAAGTAACGGGAGCAGGTTCCTGTACGCTGATATAGACCCGGTTGGTAGTGGAGCAGGAACCCAGGGTTATTAAAAGTATTGCTGCAATTAAATAATTAAGGTTATTCATGATAGAGGATTGTGATAGATAGTAAACGTTTTGAATGCGCTATTATTACGCCTAACGATCTGTCTCTCATCTTATTTTGACCTAACGGAAAGAGGATTACCGGCTTGGCAGAAGAGCAAAAATATTTTAATAACTTCAAGTACAGAACATTTTCGTTGAATTTGAGTTGTCAAAAAAACAGGACGAAGCCAATAGCGCCCTAAATTGAAAAGTATATGAAAACTACGATACTGATCCTCAGCTTATTGATGTCTTTGAAATTGCTTTTCGGGCAGGCATCCGTCTATCAGCCGGATGTGCTGGTTTACGGCGCCACGCCCTCGGGGATTATGGCAGCGGTCGCGGTGAAGAAAGCGGGGCGTTCCGTGTTGATCGTTGAACCCGGCCGTTGGGTGGGTGGAATCCTGGGCGCCGGACTGAAACCCGTTCAGGATATGCCTAATTATGAGGCCGTGGGAGGCGCCACGAGAAAATTAATGCTCTGGCTGGGGGTTCGTAAGCGGGGTGATAGCATCACAATCGGAGAGGTGCGCAAGCTAAGCCGTGACCAAATCAGTCCCTTATTTGTGAGGGAAGACTTTTTGAAATTGCTAAATGATAATGATATTAAGGTGATTTATAACCACCGGGTAAGCAGAACGGAAAAGCAGGGAAACAGAATTGAAAGAGTATTTTTTGATTTTGCCCCGTTTGATGAAGACGGTTGTCCGGTAGAAAAGCCTGTCGCGTATGATGCTTTGCAGGTACACGCAAAGATGATGATAGATGCGGGCTATGAAGGTGAGCTGATGGCCAGGTCGGGGGTTTCCAACCGCATCGGACGTGAATCAGTAAAGGATTACAATGAATCGCTGGCCGGCGTTCGTCCGTTAGATAATATTACGCCGATAGATCCTTTTGTTGTTCCGGGAAACCCGGAGAGTGGACTGTTGCCCCTGGTTGAAAATGATCACGGTAAGCTACCCGGCGCAGGCGATCAATACACACAGGCCTATAATTACCGGTTTTATGTAACCTCGGATCCCAAACGGCGGGTTCCGGTTACAGCTCCCGAAGGTTATAACAGGCAGGATTTTGAATTGGTTGGCAGGTATGTGGATTATTTGAAAAAGCTGGCTAAGGATACTACCGAGCTCTATGAGCGCTTAAGCTGGATCTTCCCGGGTTGGTTAAACGCAGGAGAGTACAATTATCAGCGCCGTTCCCTGATTACCATAGCGCCGCTCGGGATCAATCATTTGTATGCTGACGGCGACTATGCAACCAAGGCGCGTATCTGGAAGTCCTACCAGGATTATTTTCGCGGGCTGTATCATTTTCTATCAACGGATGAACGCGTTCCGAAGGCGTTCAGAGAGAAGACTGGCGGACTGGGATTAGATAAATTCCATCATCCTGAAACGAATGGGTGGCCCCATCAGTTGTATATCAGGGCAAGCCGTCGCTTGCTGGGATTATATACCATTACGGAACATGATGTGTATAACAAGACAAAGGTTGATGACCCAATAGGACTCGCTCAGTACGGAATTGATACTTATCCCGCAAGGAGGATATGGTTTACGCGAAACGATTCGGTATTTGTCGCCATCGAGGGCAATATGTTTGTTGGAGGGGATAAAGGCCCGACGAATGTTCCCTATCCTATTCCTTATCGCTCCATTGTTCCTCTGCGGCATGAGTGCAGCAACTTACTGGTGACAGCTTGTTTCTCTGCCACCCATTTAGGATATGCTTCGGCGAGGATGGAACCCACTTTTATGATTGTAGGGGAGTCTGCCGGTGTTGCAGCTGTTCAGGCATTAGAAGAAGGCGTTCCCGTACAGAATATTAATATGCAACGGTATCTGAAAAAACTGTTAGAAGCCGGTCAGCGTTTGTATTGGAAATAGGAAAGTGCGTAGTACCCGGATTCTAAAATGGAATCAGGCGAGTATAAAAAAGCTGACAGATATATCGAACTTTTACCTTAATGAAAAAAGCTGTCTCCAGCCTGTCCCCGTCTGACCTGCGGTACTGACGGGAATGCGGTCAGCACCGAAGGTCAGACCGCATTCCCTAAACCTATCCCCCGCTTTAACCTTCAACGAAGCAGAACAACAGATACTTCGCATTTTTGTCTTAATGAAAGAACCTGTTTCCAGCCTGTTCCCGTCTGATTGCGGTACTGACGGCTAACCTTAGTACTTATACTTATCTCCTGATCAAATGAATAAACAATTCTGCGCCCGCTCTGGGTGGGATACTATTATAACAGGGCTCCATTTTCTTTATATGAAAATATGGTTTAAAAAGCGCAGTATATTCATCAGCCTCACCACCAAAAGGAGGTCCCGGCATCTCAAAGGTTTTTCCAAATAATACCCCAACTAATGCTCCCTCTTTCTTTAATAAAGAAGCCATCCTTTTTACATATTCAACTCGCCTTTCCAATACCTGCGCACAAAAGAACGTCTGCTCTATAATCAAATCGTATTGCCCGTTGTGCTGAAAAAAATCTCCGTTTATTATCTTCACCTGTGGTCTATCCCTGAACTTCTCCTTCAACCGCGCTACCGCTGCCTCCGCTATATCCAGAAGCGTAATATCTCTAAACCCGTTATCCGCCATCCACTCCGCTTCATAGGCATTGCCGCACCCCGGAATTAAAACAGCCGCTTCTTTATTGGGATAGCTCTCCAAAAACTTAACGATGGGTGGCGAAGCATGCCCTATATCCCAGCCCGTCTGCCCGCTTTGCCAGCAACGATTCCAGAAAGAAGCATCCAATTCATTTTCAAAATGCTTATCCGTTGTACTTTCCATTATATCACTTCTTTTTTTCGTTTATAATTCTTTCATTCAAACCACGCATTTGCTTCTGCATAATCAGGACTGACCGTGAGAAGAGCGCTCCACTCATTCCCGCTTCTCATTTCGTCTGAAATGTTTCGCAACAAATGGAGTGTAGAAAGAATAGGCCGACTACCAATACTTACCCTGTTTACTTTCCATCTTCTCAATTCACCTACATCCAGCGTATTTGCGATCAGGATATTCAAGGGGAGTTCAATACCTCGCTTCAGGGCAATTACCGTATCCATTTCTTTAACAAAGGGGACAAAAATGCCGTCTGCTCCTGCTGATTGAAAAGCTGCCGCTCTTTCTATGCAAGTTTGAATTTTACTCTTCATATCGCCTCTAGCCATTACCATCGCATCCGTTCGCGCATTCAGAAATAAGTTTACCCCTTTCTTCCTGCATATATCCTTCACCAGCCTAATCTTCTCCAACTGATGCTCCAAATCATTTAAGGAGCCGGACACTGCGTCCCCGTCTTCCAAATTAATGCCGACGGCGCCGGCATCAATGACCCCCTCAATAAAGGCGGATAGCTTCTGAAAATCATTTCTATAATAGCCTCCTTCAATGTCGGCGGTAACGGGCACTTTTACCACGCGCGCGATACGTGCTATCACCTCCAGCATCAACTCCGGAGGAATGTGTTCGGCATCCTGATAGCCGCAAGACCAGGATATTCCGGAACTCGTTGTAGCAATGGCAGGAAAGCCGCTTTTTTCAAATATCTTAGCAGAAACCGCATCCCAGGCGTTGGGAATAACCAGCATCTCCTCAGCGTGATGCAGGGCATGTAACTTTTCAGCCAACCTGTTCAGATCAGCCGGTTCTCTTGAATTTATCATAGTCTTCCTCTTTTAAAAAAAAACGTATTCACTACGCGACCGAATATTATCCCTAAATATATCCAAAATAAATATTCTCTCAATGATCCGATTGTGTGAACCCGAAACGCGCGATAATGAGTAAATTTGCGTCTCAACGCTGTAGCACTATCATTCTCTGTAATTACGAGACTTTTACATAAAACATATTTACAATGGAAACCAGGATCAACGTATCAGCAGTAGATCATAAAGCCATAGAAGCCATGGTGGGTATTGAGAAATATATCGCCCAAAGCGGCTTAGACGGAAAATTATACGAGCTCATCAAAACCCGTGCCTCCCAAATCAACGGCTGTGCGCACTGTTTGAATATGCACACCCGTGACGCCATGAAAATCGGAGAGACGGCCCAACGATTATTTTTACTGGATGCCTGGCGGGAAACGGATCTCTTCACGGAAAAGGAAAGAGCTGCTTTAGCACTCACCGAATCCATGACCCTGATCGCTAAAGACCAGGTGCCGGATGAAATCTATAATGAAGCGGCTAAACACCTCACTGAAAAAGAGTTGGTAGCCGTGATTATGGCTGTAGTGGCTATCAATGGCTGGAACAGGATTGCGATCACAACGAGAACGCCACTGGATTGAGAGAAGAGAATACAGCACGAGTCCGCGGAACCTAACCGGGAGATTCAGGTGATTAATATCCCGACTGGCCCGGGCAGCATGAGGATTCCTGAATGACGTTTAAATCCTTCGTTATTTTTTCTGATCGTGCTTCAACCTTACTTCATAAAAATCCGTCCGGCGGTCTTTTAAATTTCTGACACTACCATAACTATGCAGTTCGTCCAGTAAAGAAAGATCTACACCGGCTATCAAAATCATTTCAGTATTGGCGGTAGCTTCACTCACAATACAGTTAGACGGAAACGTAAAATCGCTGGGCGAGAATACTGCTGCCTGGGAGTATTGAATATCCATATTTTCCACTTTAGGCAGGTTACCCACGCTTCCGGTAAGCGCTACGTAACACTCGTTTTCTATCGCTCTCGCCTGAGCGCAGAGCCGAACGCGCATGTAGGCGTTTTGCGTATCCGTGAGCGACGGCACAAATAAAATCTGCATCCCTTCATCACTTAATAACCGCGCCAGTTCCGGAAATTCCACATCATAGCAAATCAATACGCCTATCTTCCCGGCATCCGTGTCAAAGACCTTTAGGCTATCTCCTCCCCGAATACCCCAGTGCTTCGTTTCATCGGGGGTAATGTGCATCTTCTCATATTGGTCTATGGCGCCGCTCCGATGGCAGACATAACCAATATTTTTCAGCCCTTCACCTTCTATACTTGGTAAGCTGCCTGTAATAATATTTACGTTGTACCGTATTGCCAACTCCTGAAACCGCACTTTAATCTCCGGCGTGTATTGTGCCAGGGAACGCATCGCTTCCGCTTCCGACAGTTCATTAAACTCTGCCAGCAGGGGTCCGTTGAATAATTCCGGAAACAGCGCAAAATCACTTTTATAGTCGGAAACCGCATCAACAAAATATTCTACCTGTCTGAACAATTCATCCAGGTCTTTATATGGACGCATCTGCCACTGGATCAATCCCAGCCGCACAAAGGTTTTTACATTAAACAGGTGTTTGGGATCGGGATCATAATACACATTCGACCACTGCAGCAGCGTAGCGTATTCCTTACTTTGCTCATCTTCGGGTAAGTAGTTATTCAATACCTTCACCACGTGAAAATCATTGGACAACTGAAAACTCAATACCGGATCATAGATCTCCTTGCTTTTAACTTTGGCGATATACTCTTTGGGGCTCAGGGTTTCAGCATACTGATAATATTCCGGTATTCGGCCGCCAAACACGATCGCCCGAAGATTCAGGCTTTCACAGAGGTCCTTCCGCGCCTCATACAATCGTCTGCCTAACCGCAATCCGCGATAATCGGGGTGTATAAAAACTTCCAGTCCGTACAACACGTCACCATCCGGATCATGGGTATTGAAAGTATAGTTGCCGGTGATTTGTTTGTAGGTATGGTTATCTCCGAAACGTTTATAATCTACAATTATGGACAACGCACATCCCACCACCACTCCGTCGGCTTTAATAACAATCTGACCTTCCGGAAATTTTTCTATCAATCTTTCAATAGCGCCGAGGCTCCAATAGCCCCCTTGCCAGCCCACATAAGAGGCTTTCATGGCTTCCAGTAATTCCTGGTAATCTTCAAACCGAAGCGTGCCTATTTCAATTTGCTCAATCGTCATACCTGTATT
>JACFNM010000221.1 GCA_019454915.1 Chitinophagaceae bacterium | reverse complement strand
ATGGCTTGTCCAATAGCGATGCGAAGAATGTGAAAATTACTTTCAGGAAAGTTAGTTGCGAGCAGAGACCACAAAATTCAGCATTGCCGATGGGTAAAGTCTCCCGGATGGCTAAGGCAGGTATGGTCGCTTTATTTACAGGAATCATGACCCTTGCTTCTGCTATTCATTTCGGTATTAAATTATAATGCAAACTGTATTGTTGCGAAATGGTAAATAAAGAGTAAAAACGGACCTTTTTAACGAACACTTTGCCATTTTTGGGTAACAAACTGATGGGTTTTAGTTCTTACTATATAACTTTGACAAAAGAAGCAAGGTCAATTTTGTTTTAAATTCAACCTCCTTCCTCTGAATACACCCCCTGAGCGTTAATAGCGTCGTAATAATATCCGTTCCTTTGAAATATTCGAAATTGAACCTTTGAATAAATTTTAAGTTCATGAAAGAATATTTGCTGTTAAGGAATAATGCTGAATCGGGACCTTACTCGTTTGAAGAATTAAAGTCATTGGGTTTGAAACCCTTTGACCTGATCTGGGTACAAAACAAAAGTTTTACCTGGAAGTATCCATCTGAAATAAGTGAGTTGGCAGAATTTGCTCCGGCTATTGAAATACAAAGTACAGATACCGAGGTGACGGATTTCCTGAAAGGATTGGAAGAGAGATTAATGGCTGGTAATCATAAAAGAGTTGATAATGACCTGAAGGTGGTTGAGATGGATTCTGTAGTAATAGAAGAAAGGAATCCTGAAAAAAATCTTAGCCATATTGTTGCCTTCCAACCTAAGGTGGATCACACCCATATCAAAACCATTAAGTACTCTTCGCAGCCTGCAGTAGTTAAAGTAGAGGTTCGGGAGCAAGAGACCGGAGCCGTACGCCAGTCGGCTTATGTTGCCGACAGCACAGGTGGGGCCTTATTATACAATCCTGCAAAGCCGTCGCGGCAATTCTTCTCTTTATTACAACCCATATACGGATTACAGAAAAGTAAGCAGGGCGTTCGTTTCTGGGACAGCTTTCAGAACCTTCGTCAGCAGAATGCAATGGAAATGATAGTGCTGGCTATTGGGTCCCTGTCTTTACTGGCCGTTCTTTACCTGTTTTTTACCTCGGGATATTAATGCCGGTTTCTATTTAACCTGAATATAAGTGGGGGACGCTTCTTTTGCGTGGCTTTTCTGCGTGTTAAAAATACTGTTTAGGTTAAAATCATTGCTGAAGAGGTGAAACAACAAGAAGGTTAACGCAATGGCGCCGACAATAGCCGCAGCCAACCACCATCTCTTTTTTCCAGATGATTCCAAATCTTCAACTAAAGGTGTATTCGTGATGTCTTCCTGTTGCTGTACAATATTTTCGCTAACTTCCATGTCGCCCCGGCGGATGGTATGGCTGGCATTTTTTCTTATGATCCTCCAGGCTGGCACGGGCTCCATAAAATCGTAGGTGATTGTTTTTGATTCCAGGCTGATAGCACCTCCCGGCTCTGAAGACAATACGCCTATCTTATCCCAAATTACTTTTCCTGTTTGCTTTAATTGGTTCTTTAGTTCATAGGAAAAATCATTCACCATTTTTATGGCTTCCCATTCTTCAACCTGTAACCGGGCAGCAACGAACAGGAAAAGATCTTTATCGGGAGCATCGTGAAACTCGTCAAAGGTGATCTTCTGCATGGGTGGCTCGATGACATGAGCCGAGAAGTTACTTATAGCAGGAATATTCTGTAATACAAGCGTGCCTAGTCCGGGTAAACTAAGAGACTTTTGCTGGATCAGATATTGATGCAGGATAGAATACATGACACTCTTTTAAGCCATTGAGATCAGCGCTAAGGTAATATTTTTAAATCAACGGCAGATGATTTGCCTTCTGCCATTTAATGAGAATGACTGCGGGCTTATTTTGAGAAGTTGTAAATGATCCCGCCTAACAGGTTGAACCCGTACACATCATACTGATTCCAGCGCTGATATTGATTGTTGAACAGATTATTGGCCTGTACCCATAAATTAAACTGTTTGGTAATCCGAAACTCCAGTCCCGCATTCATATCTACCGGGTGCCTACCTGATGCTATGCCACCGTCTCTTTTCAAATATTTTGCACCCTCAAAAAAGAATAGATCGCTTTTCAGCCACAGATCTTTTAATATTCTCCAACGGAGGGCAGCATTCAGTTCTCTTGGTATCACACCCCAGGGCTTAGCTTGCGATACTTGCTTGTTAAAGAGTATCCAGTTGAACCGGGCGGACAGAGAAAAGTCTTCTGCCTGTAAAATACCGGCTTCACCATGCATTTGAAAGCCGGTGATTTTTTCCTCATTTCGTATAATAAAGCGATTGCCGGCGAGCGGGCTGCCCAATGTTCCGTAATCATTTACAAAAAGAGGCAGATTATAAAATTGTACCAGACCCACCTTCGCATTGTAGAAAAAATGTTCTAAGAAAGTGCCTTTTATCCCACCGAAGGTTTCATTGACCCGCGTGTTCAATAGCTGAGATGGCTGGCTCAGGTAGGGATTTAAACCCGCAAAACGTTTGTCAGTTCCTTTGTCATAATGCATCAGCCAGCCCAATTGCACAATCAACCCTTCGCCTCCTATCTTGAAATCTGCTAAAAGATCGGGCAGAAGTTTGAATTCAGTATTGTCCCATGACGGAATCATACCTCCGTGGATATCTATGTTTTCGTTTTGAAACTTTAGAGCAAAAGGAATGGTTACGATAGTATTATTAACAGTGCCTTGGGTGTTATCGGATGCATATTGTGTGTAATCCGCATTGATTCCCAGTTTTACCTGAAAATTTTCTCCGACCGATTTCTCCAGGGGTAAATCAAGAGCTCCCGTAAATTCTCTGCTATGATGGTTGTCGTTAAAGAACGAAAGTGAAACTTTCGGGCTGTATTTCAATCCAAACGACGTGGGTATCGTATTCCGTATGCCGGCATTGACGTCGAAGCCCATGAATCTTTGTAGGATATCTCTTTTATCAAAGTGGTAAGCATTGTTATCATAGCCGTAAAGCAGGTATTTGTTGTTGTCAAAAGAAACCTTTCCAAACAGCTCATGATTTGTAGACGTTATTTTAGTGCCATAAACACTGGCTCCGGCGTTGGCGTATTCCTGGTGCGGGACCGTTCTTCCTTTTGATGAAATATAATGCGCCAGGATATTTAGATTGGCATTGTCGCTGTTATTGAAACTGAGCCCCGCCTGCGCAAAGGGCGTCTGGAGGTTACCGTAGCCTAACTTGACGAAATTAGTGGCATCCCATTTCCTCGGAGTGGAATCAATATTTAGCGCTAACGGACTAAACCCAATGGGTTTGTATACCAGGGAAAGGCTGGTAACAGGGATATCATAATGAAACCGGGGTTTTGCAGAATCGGGCACCGGGGGTGAAGCCACAAAATTGATTTTCGCCGCTTCTTTAATTTCCGGTTTGAAAGAAGAAGTAATTTCAATGGTTTGCTTCTGGAGGGGCTCCTGTGCGTGAACAGCGATTGAAAAAATCAAAAAAACAGCGAGAGAATAAAAACCAGCACTATTATTTTTTTTATCGTTCATGATGAGATTCGTCTTTTTGTTAAGTAGTTGATTGATCATTTCCATATTGGATTAGCCTGCAATCTGGCTGTTCTCCTTCTCTGCCTTCTTCACGGTTTCCAGTTTTTGTTCCGCTTCAGTTCGAAGTTCGGTTATCTTGCTGTTATCTACTACGCTTTGCAGTGTAGCTTTGGCATTGAAATAGTCTTTTTGTTTGAAATAAATATCTCCAAGGAGTATATAGGCTTTGGTAATCCAATAATCGTAAGACCCGGACTTATCTATGGTTTCGAATGCTGATTTTTCCGCGTTCTTCAGGTCATTCATTGAAAAATAGCAGGATGCAACTTCATATCGTGATTCCGCCGCAAAAGAAGCTTTGTTGTTGCTGATTACGTTCCTGAAATTTTTGATGGCTTCCGTATAAGCGCCCCTGTCCTGTTCAGAGCGGGCGGTGACCATCAGTGCCAGCACCTTATCGTCTACGCTGATGTTTTTTTCTTTCAATAAATCCTGTGCATTGTCCTCCGCCTGGTCCCATTTCTTCTGCTGGTACTGGCTCCTCAGGAGACCCCGCATGGCTTCCAGCCTGTTTTCTGCCGTGGCGGCGAGTGATTTAAGACTCAGAAAATATTGCTCGGCTTTTGGATAGTCCTGTAATTCAAAAAAATAGATTCTTCCCGCTTGTAAAGTTGCCCTTTCTGCATATTTACTCGGTCCCTGGTCGGACACTTCAGCGTATCCGCTCACTGCATTGTTCCAGTCTTTTTGCTGGCTGTAAATCTCACTCCTCAGGAAGCGGGCATCTAAAGCATTTTGACCTTCTGGAAATTTAGACAGGTATTGGTTGAAAGCAATAAGCGCCCCCGGGAAGTCGCGGTTGATGTATTTGTTTTCTGCGCCGCGATAGGTTAGGTTGTCTTCTTCATTCACCGCTATCGGCTTTCCAATCTGATTCATGTAGGCGATATATTCCGTTGTTTGCCCGCCCGCGGTATATATAGCCTTGATATTTTCAAGCGCCTCGTTTGCCTCAATGGTGTTGGGGTAGTCTGCTACCACCTTTTTAAACTGGTTTAATGCTTCCGTTTTATTATTCAGGTTTAAATTAGCGAGTCCCAATTTCAGCTGGGCGCCTGGTTTCAGATTGGCTGCTACCTTGCTGTTAATGACATTGTTTAAATAGGGAATAGCATCCCGGTATTTCTCATCCGCGAGATAGGTCTTGGCTATCTCCAGATTCACATCCGGAACGAGAAGAGACGCAGGATATTTGCGCTCAATCGTTTTCATGAGATTAATCTTCTCGTTGCTGCTATTTATACCGGCAATCATCGCGCTTTGATAAGTGGCGTAATCTCCCGAAGCCCACGAATAATTAATAATGGTATGGTAGATGGTTTTTGCCCGAGAGAATTTTTTAAGCATATAATGACAGTCTGCTAATCTTATATAGGCATCCTGTTCAACCGGCCGCGCATTAATGGACGGGTTTTTGGCAACTTCTCCAAAGTAGCTGGCGGCTTGCTGGTAATTCTCGCGTCGGTAATAACAATAGCCCAGGTTATATCTTGCATGAATAGAACTTACCTCACCGCTGGAATAAGAAGGGTTTCTAAGATATTCGTTGTAAAAAAGTATAGCTTCATCGAGCTGGTTTTGCCGGTAAGCCAATTCACCCTCCCAGAAATTAACAAACGGCAGTATCTGCATATTAAAAGGTGTTTTAAGGGCTTTATCTAATAACGCCTTAGCAGCAGGAAAATCCTGGTCGTTGATCAATTCCATCGCCCTGCCGTACAGAATCTTCGGGTACATTCTTTTTACTGATTCCGACTGGGTGGGTAGTTTGTCTAAAATGTTCAAAGCTTCCCGGTAATTGTTGGTGTTGGCCAGGAGGCTGGCGGTAATTTCCGCTGCTTCCTTCTGATAGGTGGACCGTGGGTATTCATCCAGGAATTTTCTGAAATCATTCAGCGCCACATCCTGGAAACCAAGTTCATAAGATAATTTGGCATAATTAAACTTTGAAACTTCCTGCTGGGCTGCATTCGTACTATTTGCTGCACAAAAAGAAAAGGCGTTCCTCGCATTCGGCTTATCACCGAGTCTTAGATAGGCATCGCCCAGGATATACATGGCATTCTGGCTGAGGGAGTCCTCACCGCCACTCAATTGCTTTAGTCCTTCCACTGCCTTGTTTAATTGGTTAGCCTGGTAATAACAATAGCTGAGCTGATACAGGGTTTCCCGGCTGACTTTTTTTGTTTTGTTGACGTAGTCCTCAAGATAGGGTAAGGCTTTGGCATAATTCCCTTTTTCGAACCACGCATGGCCTATCAGTTCTTTCATAGGCACGTCATAGTAACCGTCGGCACCTTTCAGAGCAGACTCTCCATACGCTAATGCCTCATCGGAACGCCCCTGGGCATAATAGATGTTGGCTACGTAAAAGGGTACTATCTTTTGGTAGGGTGCTTCTTTTTCTATTTTCCGGAAGGCTTCCAAACCACTCCCGTAGTTGGCATTTGAATAGGCGATTAACCCGTAGTAGTAATTGGCAGCCTTATAATTAGGGTCGGAACTGTTCTTGGATATGGACTCTAAAAGCGGGGCAGCCTTGCCGAAATTCTCAAGTGTAAAATAGGCATAACCCTGGTGGAACTTCATTTCCGCAATTTGTTTGTTGCTCAGGTTTTCAGTGCCCGTTTGTTCGTAGTAATTCAGCGCCTCACGCATGTCGTTTTTCCGGAAATAATATTCGGCGAGATGGAAACTGAGTTTTTGGGTGAGGGCCGGGTTATAGTTCAGTAACACAAAGTTTTTTCCCTCTTCGGCTGCAAAAATCTCATTTTGTTGTAACCCGCAGGCAATGTGATAAAATTTCACCTCATCATAGGTAATGCTGTTATTGCTGCGATCAGTAGTTCTTAATTCATTTCTCAGGTCTTTGAACAGCGGATAAGCAAGGCTGTATTGTTCCTTTTGGAAAAACTCTTTGGCCTCGTTGAAACGCGTTTGGGGAGACGTGTATATTCTCGATTGCTGGGCGACCGGGAAACTGACGGCTCCTGAAAATATGAGGGTAAGGATAAAAATTGAATATCTCTGCATACAATGAGTGATTATTGAACGGTTATTACAGCATTTTTCCCGAATCACGAAGTTCATGGCTCTTTTGTTATGAATATCTTAAAGTAAAATTGAAATCACTAAGTTACAGGGATGAATTTTTGCAATAACCATTCCAAACAACTTGTGGATAAAAGGTTGGTATCTTCTTTAGCGGTAGCTCTATATTTGCCTGCTCAAAAAGCAGATATGAAAAAATT
>JACFNM010000220.1 GCA_019454915.1 Chitinophagaceae bacterium | reverse complement strand
CCCAGCAGGTGAAAAAGATAGAAGAATGTGTGTTTATGGTGAAAGGCTATTAATCTGGTAAGAAGCCTACAATACTTCCATAGGCTTGTTAAAAGACCTCGCAAGCGCAAACAACAGATTCCAGGATTTGTTACAGGGACTTCCCTCATCTCCGTTATCGGAAATCGGCGACGGAGCCTGTGTTTTCCCGCTCTCCACATACTCGCCGGACAACATCACATTACCGTCTTTTATGCTGGCTTTTATTTGAGCTAAGAAATCTGATTGGGGGATTTGTTTCAGATGAGTAATAATAATACTCATGGATGCCTGACTCTTTTCAATCGTATATCCGGCTTCCAGTAAACCCCGGATGAGCTGTTCCGTACCTATTCCGGCAATTTTTATCACCCGCTTGCCATCAACCTGGCCATAACCGCTTATTAAAAAGCCGGACAATAACAAACAAAAAATTAAGCGCTTCATAGTTGCCGATTTTTTCGAACTACCTGTTAATTTCTGAAGTACAATTTACAATAAATATCGGATTGGAAACAATTTTGTTACCATCCACAAAGATTATTCCGGAAAAGCTGCCTGTTAAACAGTGATTTTTTCGCAGGTTTGAAGGAAGTCATCATCGGCATCGGCGCCAATGCCGATACCATCCGGAATAGTTAAATTATATTTATCATACTTAACTCCCCCTGTCACAGGGTCTATTTTATGCCCGATCAGACAGGTATCCATATCATAAAAACGAATATTAGGGAGAGCAGAGGCAAAATGAGCAAAGGCCGTAAGCGCTACGCGACTCTCGAGCATCCCACCCATCATACAGGCAATTTGATTCGCACGGCATACTTCATTCACCTTGAGCGCCTCATGGAAGCCTCCGCTTTTTGCAAATTTTATATTGACGTAACGGCATCCTTTGGTTCTTATTAACCTTTCGGCATCATGATGGTCAAAAACACTTTCGTCTGCCATAATGGGAATAGGAGAGTGTTTATGCATATCCGGCATCAGGTGATCGTTAAACCGGCGCATAGGTTGTTCACAAAACTCAATATTATATTCGCTGATAGCACGCAGCACTTTCAAGGCGTCGTCATAAGTCCAGCCCTGGTTGGCATCCACCCTGAGCACCATCTCTTCCCCGACAGCCTGCCTTATTTGTTTAATCCGTTCGATATCGTCCGACGCCTTCTTTCCTAATTTAACCTTGATTATTCCCGCGCCGGATTTCCTGAATTCAGTCGCTTTTTCTGCCATCACTTCGGGAGCATCAATCCCAACCGTGATATCAGACTCCAGCGTTCTTTTTGTACCGCCTAAAAAAGCGTACAAAGGGAGATTGGCATTTTTGGCGCTGATGTCATACAAGGCCATATCAAAAGCGCTTTTGATGGTGCTGTTGAAAGCGGTGAAACTATTTAGTTCCGACAGCCGCGCCTCTATTTCCAACGGATCTTTATCTTTCCATAGTTGGGCAAAATCCTTTGCCATCACATAGCAGGTCTCCTGCGTTTCGCCCGTGATAAAAGAGACGGCGCAACCCTCACCCACACCGTATATCCCGCTATCCGTATGTATTCGGAGAAAGATATTCTGAGCAAAATAACTCGTACCGGTGGCGATGGTAAACGGATCCATCGGGATGCTGAATTTATAAATATCCGTATGGGTAATTTTCATTCCTGATTTTTAAGTAGCAGCAAGATAAAGAAGATTTTGATTGAGTGCTCAACCAACACCGATCCCAATCTTCCTCATAATAGTCTCCCGGGAAACGACTACCGGAGAACAGTTGAGGATTACCCGATTGGTTTTCGCAAAGGATGGAGTCCGGAATGGATATGCCGTGTTTCTTCCATAAATTTGGATTAAATTTTTCTGATATGAGCACCGCCTCATCCCTGTCATTTGACAATACAGAAAATGCATTTGCCTATAAATCTGACAGGGAACTCAAAAAAGCCCGCTTCCTGTTTTCAACGATGAAGTATCCGCTGCTGGTTCGTTGGGCAACGCGGCTGACACCGTGGTTGCTGAGGACAGGACTACCCGTAAAGGGTATCATACGAAATACCATTTTTGAGCAGTTTGTAGGAGGAGAGACGCTCGGGGAGACGGCAGGTGTAGCAAAGAAGCTTAGTGAATATAAGGTGCAGGTGATACTGGATTATGGGGTAGAAGGAGGTCAAAAAGATGAAGCTGCCTTTGAACAATCTATGGAAAAGTTCAAAGAAGTGATCCAATATGCCAGTACACAGCCTAATATCCCCTTCATGAGCGTAAAAGTGACGGGGTTCGCCAGGTACGGCTTATTGGAAAAATTAGACTCTTCTGTTGCCAATGCGAAGGGTTCATTAATGAAGAGATACGGCGCCGCCCTTGAGTCTTTGAATAGCGATGAAAAGCAGGAGTGGCAAAACGTGCAGCACAGGATGCAAGGAATCTGTCTGCTGGCGGCGGAAAAAGGAATAGGCGTACTGGTGGATGCGGAAGAAACCTGGATACAGGACCCGGTGGATGTAATGACGATTTTAATGATGGAGAAATTCAATCAGTCAAAACCGGTGGTTTATAATACGGTGCAACTTTACCGGCACAACAGGTTGAATTTTTTGAAAGATTCATTGGATGCTGCGGAATTACGGGGCTTTATTTTAGGTGTTAAACTCGTAAGAGGCGCCTACATGGAAAAGGAGAGAGAAAGGGCAAAGGAATTGGATTATACTTCTCCCATTCAGCCCGATAAAAGCGCCACGGATCAGGACTTCGACCGGGCTATTCATTTTTGCATAGACCATCTCGAAAAAATAGCGGTAATAATTGCTACCCATAATGAAAACAGTTGCCGGTATGTGGTCGAACGGATGCAGGAAAAGAATTTACCGGCCAATCATTCCCATATCCACTTTTCTCAATTGTACGGGATGAGTGACCCGGTGACGTTCAACCTGGCGAAAGCCGGCTATTTAGTGAGCAAATACCTGCCCTTTGGCCCCATCCGCGATGTGATCCCTTACCTGATGCGGCGTGCGCAGGAAAACACCACGGTTACGGGGCAAACCAGTCGCGAACTCGTTCTTATAAAAAGAGAGCTGCAACGCAGAAGGCAGGAAGGAGGGCCCACTTAAATCAATACCTGATTTTAACCTTCCCCTCTTAAATATTTATCTTTGGCCTTTTTTCCAATTACAGGTAAACTTCCATGAGTGATAACCCTTCTCTGCAAGCACAATTCGGCCATCTTCGAACCTGTGTCATTATTCCCACTTATAATAATGCCACAACGGTTGCTGCGGTTATTGCGGACGTATTGCGGTTTACGAACAATATTATTGTGGTGAATGACGGATCCACCGACAGTACCGGTGCTGTATTAACCACTTTCCCTCATCTCGAAGTTATTAGTTACCCCGATAACCGGGGCAAAGGAACCGCCCTGCAAAAAGGATTTAAAAAAGCCGTGGAAGCCGGTTACGATCACGCGATAACCATAGACGCCGACGGACAACACTTTGCCGGGGATTTGGTGCATTTTATAGAAAAATTAAATAGTACTGCCGGCGCTATCATCATGGGGGCGAGGAATATGGATCAATCCACCGTTCCGGGTGGAAGCAGCTTTGGCAACCGGTTTTCAAATTTTTGGTTCAAAGTGGAGACCGGGATCAATTTACCGGACACGCAGACCGGTTACCGTCTTTACCCGGTTTTTCTGCTGAAAGACATGCATTTCTATACCGCCAAATATGAATTCGAAATCGAAGTGCTGGTAAGGGCAGCGTGGAAGGGAATTCCAATTACGTCGGTTCCTATATCGGTTTATTATCCGCCTGCAGAAGCAAGGATATCCCACTTCAGACCTTTCCGGGATTTCTTTCGGATAAGCGTTTTGAATACAATACTGGTTTTAATAGCTTTTCTGTATATTAAACCCCGCGACTTTTTCCGATGGCTTTCCCGTGGAGAAAACTGGAAAGTCTTTATTAAAAATCAACTACTGAATACCAATGAGCCGGCACACGTGAAAGCTTTGTCCGTGGGCTTTGGGATTTTTATGGGGATCGTTCCGATTTGGGGGTTTCAATTGGTTACAGCTATCTTTTTATCCGTATTATTCAGGCTGAATAAGATGCTGGTTATTATAGCAGCGAATATCAGTATTCCGCCCATGATCCCGCTTATTATTTTTTTAAGCTTTAAAACGGGTGCAATATGGATGAACGACGGAGGAGGTGATCTGTTATTCTCAAAAGACCTGAGTTTCGAATCCATAAAGGTCAATTTTCAACAATATTTCTATGGCGGAATTACCCTGGCGGTGATTGCAGGTATCCTGAGCGCTTTGGTGACCTGGATACTTCTATTTTTTTTTCGTAAAAAAATTCCCGGAGTAGTTTAAACAGGAAATGTAGTATGGCGCAATTTTTCACGGGTCTATATCATTATTTTTTCAGGCACAAATGGCAGGCTTATCTGCTCTTTTTTACCATTCTTGGTATCTCTGCCTTTTTTGCGCTAAAATTGAAGTTTGAGGAAGACATCTCGCGGATTTTGCCCAAAGACAAAAAAGTAGAGAAGCTGAATCACATCTTCCAGCATTCTAAATTTATGGATAAACTGGTGGTGATGGTGTCGTTAAAAGATACCGCCGTCACCCATCCGGACAGCCTGATTGCTTTTGGCGATCAATTTAGTCTGCTGGTGGAGGAAAAGTTATCCCCTTACGTCAGTAAAGTGAATTACAAGTTAGATGATGAACTCACGATGAACTTATTTGACGTGATTCATGATCATCTCCCTGTCTATCTCACGGAGAAGGATTATCTCTCCATAGATAGCCTTATCGAAGCAAAAGCCGTTAAAAACACGCTCGCGTATAACATTCGAACGTTAAGTTCTCCGGCGGGATTCGCGCTGAAAAATATAATACAACACGATCCGGTAGGAATCTCTTTTATCGCGCTGAAAAAGCTTCAACAGCTTCAGTATGATGAAAATTTCGAGTTGTACGACAATGCGGTTGTTACCAGAGACCACAAGAACTTATTGATCTTTCTGACGCCGGTTTATCCACCCAATAACACGGGAAAAAATACCTTATTCCTGCACGAATTAGACCGTTTGATAGCGGAACAAACCGCCGCTGAGTTTCCGGCAATATCCGTTTCCTATTTTGGCGCCACGGCCGTGTCTGCCGGAAATGCCGCTCAACTGCAAAGAGACAGCTTGTTCACCCAGGCCGCCACGGTTATCCTACTCATTCTTTTTATAGGATTTTATTTCAGAAGAGTCGCCGCACCGGTATTGATCATGATCCCGGTGGTATTTGGCGCCCTGTTTTCCCTGATGATGGTTTATTTTATTCAGGGCAGTATATCTATTATCGCCATCGGCACCGGCTCGGTCATACTCGGGATTGCGGTTAACTATTCATTGCATGTTTTTAACCATTACCGGCATACGCGCGATATGCGTAAAGTGATCGACGATTTGGCTTTCCCGTTGACCCTGGGCGGCTTCACTACAATAGGCGGATTTTTCTGTCTGAGTTTTGCCGCCTCCGATATGCTGAAGGATTTGGGCTTGTTCGCGGGGTTCAGCCTGATTGGTGCGTCACTGTGTTCGCTGATTTTTTTACCCCACTTCTTAGCCGTAAGCAGCGAGCGAAAAGATTCAGGGTTGCCAAAACACTCCTGGATAGACCGGATTGCCATGCTGCGTCCGGACCGGAATCGTAGCATAATAATCGGTATCGTTATCCTTACCATTATCTTTTCCTATACCTCGCGAAAAGTGGCGTTTGAAACCGAGTTGAATAACATGAATTACATGTCGGCTAATCTGAAGGCGGCGGAAAAGAAACTCAACCGCATCAATGAAGCCGCTCTGCAATCCGTTTACCTCGTAGCAGACGGGAAGACGCTGGATGAAGCCCTGGTACATAATGAAGAATTACTCGGTGAGATTGAAAACTTCAAATCAAAAAATCTTATTTCAAGATATTCGGGCGTACATCCTCTACTTATTTCCGATTCCTTACAACGGCTGAGAATTGCCCGGTGGAACCAGTACTGGGCCAAAGAGAAAAAACAACAATTGCTGGACTTACTGAAGGATGAAGGAAAGCAGATGGGCTATAGTTCAAAAGCTTTTGGGCCCTTTGAAAAATTATTAAATAAATCTTTCCAACCGGTTGACAGCAGTTCGGTTGACGTCATCAGAAAAACTTTACTGAACGATTATATCACGGAGGACTCAGCCAACGTCACGGTGGTTACGTTGCTGAAGGTGCCTTCCGAAAATAAGCAGGTAGTATATACGGCATTTGAAGATCATCCGAATGCCACGATACTGGACAGGCAATTGCTGACCGGTAAGTTTGTTGAACTCATCAATGTGGATTTTACCTATATCGCCTTTATTACTTCCCTGCTGGTGTTTTTTGTTTTGCTAATCACCTATGGCAGGATAGAACTTACCCTGATGGCATTTTTACCCATGGCCATCAGTTGGGTATGGATAATTGGCATAATGGGTTTGTTGGGTATTAAGTTTAATATCATCAACATTATCGTATCTACCCTCATTTTTGGACTGGGAGATGATTATAGCATTTTCATCATGGATGGTTTGTTGCAGGAATATAAAACCGGTAAGAAAAATTTATCATCGTTTAAATCTTCTATCATTCTTTCGGCGGTTACCACCATTACGGGTCTTGGCGTGTTGATCTTTGCCAAACATCCTGCCCTGAGGTCCATTGCCATGATTTCGGTGATCGGCATATTAAGCGTGGTGTTAGTGGCCCAGGTGGGTATTCCATTCCTGTTTCAGGTGCTGATCAGAAACAGGATTCAGAAGAACTATTTTCCCTGGACTCTTTGGGGCTTTCTCAAAACATTGTT
>JACFNM010000219.1 GCA_019454915.1 Chitinophagaceae bacterium | reverse complement strand
TCTTGAATTTGAGTACACCGTTTGCGGCGACGGGTTCGGTATATAAGCTGGATTGCGTTGTGGGCTCCGAACCATCGGTGGTGTAATAAATCTGTATTCCGGGCAGAGCGACATTCGCTTTCGCTAATCCGTTTTCAATCATTACTCCGGCAGGGGGTATCCGGTAGGCGTATCCTCCATTGAGTTGCGCCAGGCGCGGAAATTCTTTTTGGGCGATGGTATTGGCAAATTGATTCCATCCGGTATTCATACTGTTTATTCGTTGCGTGCGATTGGCTTGTGTTTCCCAGCTTCTTGCGGGCGACCAGGCGCTCTCTGCGAAGCCCAGCAGTTTCGGGAGCATATAGTATTCTATCATAGACCTTCCTTTAATCGTCTCGGCCCATAACTGAGCTTCCAGTCCAATGATGTTTTTTCTTGCTTCTGGTTTCAGGCTTTGCCACTTAACCGACGGAACATCCCAATGAAGCTCGTTGCCCATAGCGTCTTTCAACGTGGTGTTGAACATATTATACGGCGCAAAAGCCCAGGCATTCTTAGTGTCTATCAATCCTCCCCAGTATGCGCCGGGTTCCTTCGGATCGTTGTTGTAGGCCAAGTCAAAATAAAAGTTTGATACATTGCAAAGCACAACGTTATAACCTGCATTGGCTAAACGGTATCCGAGGTCGGGATAATCGAAAAGGTTATTCCAGATATAGGGCACTACTTTTTTATTGACGAATTCAGGATTGGGCTGGTATTTGCCCCCGGCATCTTTATTCAGCGCCACTTCCTCCCATCCATGAACTTCCAGTCCTCTTTTCTCCATACGCTTCAACAACTCTTTGAAAAAATAGCTTTGCAGATTCTTAGGATCTTTTATCTCCGGATGTTTACTCAATAATTCCAGAGCTTCAGGCGATTGTGTCCAGGCGCTTTCAGCCACTTCATCCCCGCCTGCGTGGAAGATTTCCAGTTTTAATCCTGCTTCTTCATACATCCTGGTAAACTCATCTACCACCTTTTCATAGAAACGATAGGTTGATTCACGCGCCACGTTTACTACATTGTCCTTATAGAGTTGGGCAGACAGATATACGGATTTGTCTGCAGGATCTACCAGGCGATATTCGTTTGCTTCGGCTTCCTTTCCCTCCTTCATCAGGCGTTGATAGCGAGCTTCCATAGATTTGATAGCCGCCCGCGCATGACCCGGAAAATTCAATTCGGGTATGACGGTGATATGCCTGCTCTTAGCATATTTCAATATCTCTATAAAATCATTTCTGGTATAATAGCCGCTGCCGTGGTATCCCTTATCGTATGGAAACGGCCCTGAACCATAGGCAGGATGCAGCGCAGGTTCGGTAATGCTGGTTACATGACCCCGCTGCGCACCCACTTCTGTTAGTTCCGGCAGCCCCGGGATTTCCACTCTCCATCCTTCATCTTCCGAGGTATATAACAACAAATGATTCAGTTTATATTGCGCCATAACATCCAGGATTCGGAGTACGGTTTCTTTTTCCTGAAAATTGCGACTCACGTCAACGTGCAGGCTGCGGAATCCGAAGCGGGGCGCGTCGTCAATGACTACAAAAGGAACCGCCGCCCCGGTGTTTTTATCGAGATAAACTGTGGTGGGAACCAATCCCAATAAACTCTGGATGCCGTAAAATACTCCGTCTTCATCAAATCCGGTGATGGACACACCTTCTTTATTGATAATTAGCTGATAGGCTTCAGCTTTCTTTTCCTTAAATACAGCGGGATTGATGCTCAGGGAAATGCTGTTTGCTGCTTTATCTCCTTCATTAACCGGGAATGTTTTTCCGGTGATTTCCTTTAATCTTGATGAAAGAAAATCCGCTTCATTCTTCAACGGGGAAGTAAAATAAATGCTGTTCCCATTCAGTGCAAAATGCCCGTTTCCTCTTGTAAGGTGTTGAGGGGTAGGTATTAAGGGTAGAAGTTCTGATGAATCCAGCAGGGATAATTCTTTATTCTCCGCATAGGTTTTTTCCGGTGATGCAGGGGCTTCTTTGTCGTCTGCACTGCGGAGTAATTGTTCTTTACGGGTGAAAGGTATCAACGTATAATCGTCTATTTTGGCTACGCGTTCTTCTTTACCTTCCGGGTCATAAAAGACCATATAAATACCCAAAGGCTGATCGGTTTCTTTTATTCTGCCCTCTGTTGCTTTGTAAACGATATCTATAGAATCACCTGCGGGCAATGTGAATCCTGCGTTGGGGGATAGCCTGTACCAATCTCCGTTCAGATGTTCCAGCGTGGCCGGCTGAGGCGTATCAGGCGGAAGGGTAGTACTGGGCGCTATGGAAAAAAATAATGCCCAGTTTTTATCCGTGAGGGTGTTTTCATTTTTATTGATGAGTTGTATTCTTGCAGTGTAGCTTGGAGCCGGCTCGGTAAAATTGCTTAGCAGCTCCCATTTCATGGCAATACCGGCATTTTTCGAATCCTTCGCTCCGTTGGTTTGAGGTTGATTACAGGAAAGAAATAAGACAACCGATAGAAATAAAATAAAAGGCGGTTTTAGATACCTCATGTTTTTAAGACATTTAAATATAAAGATATAGGTTAGGGGAGACAACTGTATCAAAAATATACTTAGTGTCGGCATTTGAAGTCCGGTACTGAACGGGATGGAGCGTGTATTTCTGGTTGCCGTGTAATGTTAAAGCAGGAACAGGGTTAACAGGTAAACTGCGGTCAATGCCGTTAGTCCCATCCAGATAGTTGAAAGAGAATATACGCGTAGCATGGTTTTCATGTCAATCCCAGAAAATTGACTGATTACCCAGAAATAGGCGTCATTGGCATGAGAGATCATCATGGAGCCTGCGCCCATGGACAGTACACATAATAGTTGCCCGGTGGAAGAGTCCAGTCCCAGTGCGGGTAATAACGGCTGAATGATGGATGCTGCGGTAATGATCGCTACGGTTGATGATCCCTGAGCCGTTTTGAGGAGTGACGTGAGCAGAAAAGGAAAAAATATACCCATACCGGATAAAGGCAGGGTTTCGCTCATGTGAACACCAATTTTTGTAGCGGCCAATACAGCGCCAAAAGCGCCGCCGGCTCCTATAATAACGAGTATGCTACCCGCTTTTTCCACGCCTTCGGTGAGCACCTTTCCTACCGCATTGCCTTTCCAGGAGGGAATGGGAATCAGCACCAGTAAGACTCCGACGAAAAGCGCTACTACGGGGTCTCCCAATATTTTAAACAGGCGCCAAATCATCAGTTCGTTTGATTCAATGGTGCTGAAGGAGCCGAGTGCTATTAATAATATGGGTACGATTACCGGTAAGAAAGATTGAACAGCCGAGGGCAACTTAGCCGGCTGCACAGGTTTTTCATGCGCGGGCAATAGCGAAGAGGGTAGTTTTTTACCGGCATACTTTGCCCAGAGATAACCGACTGCGCTGGTCGGAATAGCCACGGCTATTCCCGCCAGGATGAGTTTGCCCAGGTCAACATTGATAATTCCCGCAGCAGCGGCAGCCCCGGGGTGAGGGGGGATTAAGCAATGCACGGCGTATAATCCTGCCGCCAGCGAAGCTGCCATTACCGGCATCGCAATCCGGGTGCGCCTGGCCAGGTTTTGATTTAATCCGCTTAATACGATATAACCCGAATCACAAAAAATGGGCAGTCCTACGAGGAACCCGGTAATATTCATTGCGAGAGGAGCTTTTTTATCTCCGGTCTTTTTTAAAATTGTGGTTGCCATCACGTGGGTGCTGCCGGTATGTTCAAGGAGCACGCCCAGGGCGGTACCTAATACAATCAGGAATCCAAGTGACTTCATGATTTGCCCGAATCCGTCTTTCATGATGGTTAGTAATTCTCCAAAAGGTATTTGAACACCTGTCCCTACCACGAGACAGGCGATGAAGAGGGCAAAAAAGGCATGAATCTTCCATTTTACGGTAAGCAGGATAATCACGCCGATACCGGTTAGCAAAAAGAATAGTATATATAAAAAGTCTGAAGACATAAAAACCGATTCCTGGTTAAAAAAATGAAGAATCAATATACTATTTTGTTTTAAGAAGATTTTTATTATTTCCCTCCCTGCCCTATATTGCCTTAGCCGCTGAGGTTGAGTTTTATTAAGGAAATTTTATTGTCAGGGTTAATGAGAAAGATTGTTTTGATTCTTTTGGGGTTGATTATCCGGGTTTATGCGATTGGGCAGATTGTAAATATAGAATCCCGGC
The DNA here is from genome assembly GCA_019454915.1 of Chitinophagaceae bacterium. Taxonomy (GTDB): domain Bacteria; phylum Bacteroidota; class Bacteroidia; order Chitinophagales; family Chitinophagaceae; genus Agriterribacter. The sequence goes on along the minus strand of JACFNM010000219.1, from coordinate 2,676 downwards.
GGATTCATACGGATACAACGGGCTGGGCGGGTAGTTTTGGGGGTAATTTCAATTTCTCAAAAAATGTGGACGAAATTTTCTCTACGAGTTTGTTTGCTCATTTGCAATATAAGACGTCCAGGAATCTCTATCTGATATATGGAGACTATTCGTTTTTAAAAGGCGCGGAAAAGAAACTGTCTGACAATGCCTTCTTTCACCTCCGGTACAACCGGAAGCTTAGTGGTCTTGTACGGTGGGAAGTTTTCACCCAACTCCAAAACAATAAGATTACTAAAATTGAGAAACGTTTTTTAGCCGGTACCGGCCCCAGATTCAAGGTTTCAGGTGCTGATTTGGTATATATTTATATAGGTGTACTGGCTATGTTTGAACACGAAAGAGAATTGACGGATCCGGCAGTATCTTATAATGATATACGTAACAGCGACTATATTAGTATCACTTTTAAACCGCTCAGCAACCTCGAACTTATCAGTACTACTTTCTATCAGCCCCGGATGGATAAGTGGAGTGACTATCGGATACTCAACCAGGAAGTGGTTCAATTATCCATCACTCAAAAATTATCCCTTACGGTCAATTGGGATTTTTTATACGACCGGTTTCCGGTTGCCGATATCCCCCGCAGCACCTATTCTTTTGCTACAGGCTTGAAGTTTGCGTTTTGATGGAAGATGGGGATGTTTTTCCGAACAACGTTTAGTCTATTTATTTAAAACGATATCTACTACGCAGGTTTTTATATTTATTAATATGTATTTGGCTCTTTATATAATCTTTTGTTAATTTGATGTCGCGCTATTTTGAAACCTGCTAGTTTATTCCAATCATTGAAGAACAAAGTTAGTTGCTTCTCTTTATCGCCCACTACTCTTCTGTATAGTCTATCATCCACTCGATGCCATATTTATCGCGAAACATCCCAAAATACGCGCCCCAGGGCGCATCTTCCATAGGCATCTCCACCGTTCCGCCGGCAGAAAGTCCCTGAAATAATTTGTCGGCTTCTTCCCTGCTTTCGGTGCTGACGGATATTTTGCTCCGGGTTTCGTTTTCGTTATGGGTACCCATAGACTTTGGCGTATCGCTTCCCAGCAGCATGTTGTTTCCCCCAACCGGCAGAGCGATATGCATGATTTTATCCGCTTCTTCTTCCGGAACCTTAAAATCCGGAAAATCGCGGAAACGTTTCAGGGTAGCAAAGTTGCCACCAAATACAGCGCGATAAAACCCGAATGCTTCTTCTGCATTTCCGTTAAAGTGAATGTATGGATTGATTTGTTTCATTTTGATTGATTTTTATTTTATTGAAAGAAAGTTTGGTTGTTGTCTGTAGTGCGCCGGTGATTTTCTAATGATTGCTTCCATCGGTTTTCATGAATTCAAATGCACCCTTCCGCAAATGGATGCCATATTCCAGCCAGGCTTTCATACACGCCAGAAAATTCGCCCATCCCTCACTTTGCCCGATAGCCCATTTGATTCCTTCTTCGTCGTTATTGTGGCCTTCTTCAAAAACCCTGATGACCGCATCACTATTTGAGCGCTTTTCAAGTTTTATCTCTACCAAAGAATCGGGATCCCAGACAAAGGAGATATATTCATTTCTTCGGATTTCTTTTACAGAAACCGCAAAGTCACCCTCAAATTCAGGAAAAGCCCAGCAGATTTCCTTTCCCGGTTCCATTCGCTCCGAACCTTGTGAAATAAAAAAATTCGCCATTATTTCAGGGTTTACAATGGCTTCAAATACTTCTTCCACCGGCTTTTGAATTCCGATAGATGCTTTGGAAATTAGTTTTTGTCCCATAAGATTGAATTCATGTTTTAAATATTAACAGCAGCGAAAAAATCAGTCTGTCGCTTCCCACAACTGCACCTTGTTTCCTTCTGCATCAAGGATATGGACAAATTTCCCATAACCAAATGTCTCTCATACCACGCTGCCATCTTTTTCGGGTCTTTACACTTAAAAAAGACGCCACCAATTCCTGTTACTCTTTTCATATTCTCCGTAGTTATTTTGGATTGGTAAAATTGATCATCCAACAAACTCCGAATTTATCAGTAAATGAACCGAAATAATCTCCCCAGAACATATCTTCCAATGGCATTTCCACCTGACCGCCTTCGGAAAGCCCTTTGAACAATTGGTCGGCCTGCTCGCGGCTGTCGGTTTGGATGGAAATATAATTATTATTGCCGGGCTTCAAATGTTGTCCCATTGATTCGATGCAATCAGATGCCATCAAAAACTGACCGTCACCGATAGGAAGCGAAACGTGCATGGCATAGCCCCTTTCCTCTTCCGAAAGATGTTCTGTTCCGGGGGCTTCACTCATTCTCTGCAGAAAAAGTTCGCCTCCGAAGACAGACTGATAAAACCGGAAGGCTTGTTCTGCATTTCCGGCGAAGTTCAGATATGGATTTAGTTTCATGATGAATTTATTTTTGGGTTATCCCGTTTAAATAATGCGTTCTCTTGACGAACCTTTCATTTATACAAACAAATTTATAGTTTTTCGATGTTAACGTTAGGGTGCAAATACGGCAACTTAACGGGTTGATTACGACAAAAAAACTGATAGACCTGACATAAAATAAATTCTGCCATATAGAATTGCATCTCCCTGCCCTAATAGTTCTGCATAATGCTGATGTATTTCTTCGTTG
>JACFNM010000218.1 GCA_019454915.1 Chitinophagaceae bacterium | reverse complement strand
ATGGGTACCTCGATGGGTGTGAAGGACTTTGTTGAACTGGCAAAAAGACCAAAACCTGTGATAGTAGGCGTAGTTGCACAGTTTACCATTATGCCTCTTCTGGGATATGGGTTGGTTAAATTCAGCCATTTTGATCCGGAAATTGCAGTAGGTGTTATCTTATTGGGTTGTGCGCCTACTTCTGTTACGGCAAGTTTGTTTTCTTATCTTGCCAAAGCCAATGTGGCGCTTGCCATCACGGTTACTTCCGTTACCACTTTATTGGCGCCCTTTGTGCTGCCGTTTTTAATGAAAATACTTGCCGGAGGCTTCATTGAAATCAATGTATTGAGTATGATGTGGGGGATGGTGCAAATTGTATTGATCCCTGTGGGCGCGGGTTTATTATTTAATCGCTTTTTACACGGGAAAGCAAAATGGCTGGATGCGTCAATGCCTTTGTTATCTATGGGGGGCGTGGCGCTGATCGTGGCCATTATTATTGCTGCAGGAAGAGAAAGTTTGTTGAATATCGGAATGTTATTATTGCTCGTTGTGCTTGCACAAAATGTACTCGGGTATTTTTTTGGTTATTGGACGAGTCGCTTATTCAGATTAACTGAACCGGATTGCCGGACGATTGCCATAGCCACGGGTATGCAAAATGCAGGGCTGGTGTCAGGGATTGCTAAAGTGATGGGAAAGATTTCAACCGTAGGATTGGCGTCGGCAGTATGTGGCCCTATCATGGGATTCACTTCATCTATACTGGCGTCTTACTGGAGTAATAAACAAACCGGGGCGGAAGAAAAAACAGAGAATGTTCCTGCATAAATAGCGCTCTTTTCGGATAGTCTGAATGTCAAATAGTTTATCTTTAAAGGATACCCTTAAAATTGTAAGAAGATGAAAAAGAGAATTGGTATCGTAGGATTGTATCATGAGTCTAACACTTTTGCACCGGAGCGTACGACACTGACTCATTTTCAGAAGGGGCGATACATGAAAGGTGAGGATATAATAAAAGAGTACCGGGAGGCACATCATGAGATTGGAGGTATGATTGAAGTCCTGGAAAAGGAAGAAGTAGAGATGGTACCTCTTTTATATGCTGAAGCTACGCCAGGTGGAACCATTACCTCAGATACTTATTATAGCCTATTAAAAGATTTAATGACAGAATTGGAAAACGCACTTCCGTTGGATGGTTTGATGGTCGCCCCGCATGGCGCCGGAGTGAGCGAGTATTATCCGGACATGGACGGACATTGGTTGAGCCAGGTGAGGGAAAAGCTTGGGGCCGATATTCCGATTGTCGGCACATTAGACCTGCATGCAAATGTCAGCCCGCTGATGGTTTCTTCTACCGACGCGTTGGTGTCATATAAACAGAATCCACATGTCGATCAGCGCGAACGGGGAAAGGAGTCCGCTAATTTGATGATAAGACATTTAAAGGGAGAGATAAAGCTTACTCAGGCATTGGTACAGGTTCCCTTAGCTATCAGTATAGAGCAGCAACTGACTGCGGACGAACCTTGTAAGAGTCTATATCAATTTGCCCGCGAATTATCACAGCAGGAAGGTGTTGTTTCTCTTAGTATTCAGTTGGGATTCCCTTATGCTGATGTACAGGAGATGAGTACTTCAATTATTGTTGTTACTAATAATAACCCTGAACTGGCAAAGAAGACTGGAGAGAAATTAAGAGACTATATTGTAGAACACAGGCGAAATTTTGTGGGAGAAAAGACTGGTGTACCTGCCTCACTTGAACTTGCAGAGAAAAGTGAAAAGCCGGTGTTACTCCTGGATATGGGAGATAATATTGGCGGAGGAAGTCCCGGCAACAGTATTTGTATCATGGAAGAACTGGAGAAAGAAAAAAAGTTGAAATACTTTTTGTGCCTTTACGATCCGGAGGCGGTTCAGGAAGCGGATAAACATCAGCCGGGTGACAGGTTTAGCATACAGTTGGCAGGAAGTTGTGGCGACACCAATAAGAGTTATACAATAGATGTAAAACTAATTGCTTTGAGTGATGGTGTTTTTCAGGAGAAACAACCCCGGCATGGTGGCCAGGTGAATTATAAAATGGGAAGAACGGCAGTGGTGTCTACACAGGAGGGTAGTATTATTATGCTGACTTCATTGCGTGTACCACCATTTAGTCTGCAGCAATTATTGTCTTTTGATATTCAACCGTCCCAATTTGACGTGATTATCGCCAAAGGGGTAAACGCACCGATCGCTGCCTATGCACCGGTCTGTCCTGCGATTATCCAGGTTGATACGCCCGGCGTAACACAGGCCGATATGACCCGGTTTACATTTCATCACAGGCGCAAGCCATTGTATCCATTTGAACAATTATGAAACGGAGAGATTTAATTAAAAGCTTAGCTCTTTTGCCGGCTATGAAGAGCGATATTGGAAGTATGGTTTCATCCGGCTCTTACCCTGCAAATCAGGATGTATTGTCTGCTTCAAACAGTATTGTACCGCCTTCCTATCCTGCTTTTGTTATGGAAGGACATATTCATGTTATGTCAAGGCAATTGCTGGAAGGGCTGGATATCGGCGACCGCTATGCCGATGGTATGGTGGATTTACCCAGGATTAAAGAAGGACGCATTAACGCCATGTTCTTTTCAGTGTATACTCCTGAGCCGTATTATCCGGGACACTTCGAAGTGAAAAATACATTCCGGGTTATCGAGCTGGCTTTGGAACAGATTGAAAAAAATAAAGCGGTTATTGAACTGGGTCATAATGCTTCTGAATTAAGGGAGATAACCACCCGCGGTAAACTGGCTGCTTTTCTGGATTTGGAAGGAAGTTTTGATATACAGGGAGACCTTTATCTGCTTCGGGCTTTGTATCGTTTAGGATTGCGTTCTATGCAGCTTACGGCACATAATGAAACCAATTCTTTTATCGATGCCTGTTCCGGAAAACGTATATGGAATGGTATAAACAAAAAGGGAGAAAAGATTATTGAAGAGATGAATAAATTAGGTATGGTGATTAATGTCGCTCATGCCTCATCCAAGGCTATTATACAAGCGGCCAATATAAGCCAGCATCCGGTAGCCTATACGCACGGAGGATTCAGGGGTATTATTGATATTAAGAGAAATATTTCCGATGAAGCGGCTATAGCGGTAGCTGCTAAGGGAGGGGTGATTGGATTGCAGTTTGGCCATTATTTTAATGACCCAAAATATTATCAATGGGAGATATCAAAGCCGAATCCGCTGAAATTGATAGAAATTTCGGATAAACCCCTGACAACGATTGAAGAAGCAGATGCGGAAGTAGCCAAGGACTTACCCTTTGTGTCACATGAAGTGATACCTGATGAATATAAAATGAGCGTTCATCAACTGGTTAATGTTATTGATTATGGCATACGGCTGGTGGGCGAGGATCACGTCGCATTTGGAGCGGATTTTGATGGCGGTATTGCCTTACCCAAAGAAATGAAAGATGCGAGCGATTATCCCGAAATGTATAAGGCGCTTAAAGCAAAGGGATATTCATCCTCGCGTATAGATAAAGTAATGGGATTAAACTGGCTTCGGCTGATCCACGACGTCACGGGGAAATAAGCGAAGCAGTCAGATAATAAAAGAGGTACATCCTTTTGAACGAGATGTACCTTTCTTTATAGGTGTTATTTGTAGAGCTTATTTTGTAGGGGGTAGGAGTACTTCATCAATCACATGAATGATACCATTGGAAGCAGGAATTGAAGCGCTGATGGTTGCATTATTCACCATTGTTTTTCCGTCCTTTACGGTAATTTGGATATTGTCTCCGTTTGCCTGTCCGAACGAAAGCCCATCCTTCAGCATCTCCGGCCTTAACACGCCGATGTAAACATGATATTCTAATATATTTCGAAGTGCATCTTTATTTGCTGGTTTCAGTAAGTCATTCAAGGTGCCAGCCGGAAGTTTATCAAAGGCTGCGTTTACCGGTGCAAACACGGTAAAGGGGCCGGCATTGGACAGCGCATCCACATATTCTGCGGTTTGCAGTGCTTTCACGAGAGTGGTGTGGTCAGGACTTCCCACTGCTATCTTAACCACGTCTTTCTGGGAGTCATCATCCTTAACACCTGACTGACCTGTGAGGACAGGAGTAGCATCAGAAGAAACACCTGTTGTTTCATTAGAACCGGTAGCCGCATCATTGCAGGCGAGCCATAACATAGCACCCATAAGCAGGGCTGCGAAAGATAAATAATTCCGTTTCATAATTGTTTAGTTAAGTAAAAGTTGATGAATTTCAGCCAAAATCCTGGTGATGAAATCTGGCACAAGATAAACAGGGTTATAGCCGGCACTTATGATCATTATCATATTTTTTGAAGATATCGGTCAGTTCTGGCTTTGAGTGTTATCCTGCTTCTTGAGGCAAAAAATCTGGTCCGGCTTATTTCATGTAAATTCAGTCGGTAATTTTCAGATATTTTTGTAGTCATAAAAACGCTTTCTAAAAAGAACTAATTGATTATTAATGGGGCATTTACCAAAATTGATTCAGGATTTGGCGCTTATTTTAATGGCGGGCGCCATTGTGACGTTGTTATTTAGAAGAATTAAGCAGCCGTTGGTGCTGGGCTATATTATTGCCGGATTTTTGGTAGGTCCTCATTTTCATCTCGTGCCAACTGTGGTGGACAATGAAAATGTGAAAACCCTGGCTGAGATTGGCGTCATTTTCCTCTTATTCGGGCTGGGGCTTGAATTTAGCTTTAAGAAGCTGATGCGGGTAGGAGGCTCCGCGTCCATTACGGCCCTGGTAGAAATTGTATTTATCACGATTGCCGGGTATTTCATGGGGAAATTTTTAGGTTGGTCCACGATGGATAGTCTTTTCCTCGGGGGGATGCTGGCCAGCTCATCCACCACCATCATCATTAAGGCTTTTGACGAGTTGGGTATGAAAACGATGCAGTATGCACGTATTGTATTCGGTGTTTTGGTAGTGGAAGATATCGTTGTGATTTTACTGATGGTATTGCTTTCTACCGTGGCAGTTACTCAGCAGTTTGAAGGAACGGAAATCTTGCTGACGGTGCTGAAACTGATATTTTTTATGGTGCTCTGGTTTGTCACCGGTATTTTCCTGCTGCCTACCTTCCTTCGAAAGACGAAAAAATTAATGGATGAGGAAACGCTGCTCATTTTGGCACTTGGTTTATGTCTTGGCATGGTGGTACTCGCCACCCAGGTGGGTTTCTCAGCTGAGTTGGGCGCATTCGTAATGGGTTCACTCATCGCCGAAACGACGTTTGCTGAAAAGGTGGAACACCTGGTAAAACCGGTGAAAGATTTGTTTGGGACGGTGTTTTTTATGTCGGTGGGGATGATGATTGATCCTCAATCTATCGTTCAGTATGCGTGGCCGATAATCGGTGTCACTTTGCTGACGCTTTTTGGAAAATTGTTTAGCACCACCCTCGGCGCGTTAATTTCCGGACAACCCCTGAAGCAATCGGTGCAGGTGGGGATGAGTATGGCCCAGATAGGGGAGTTTGCTTTTATTGTTGCAACACTGGGGCTTTCATTAGGCGTAATATCTGATTTTTTGTTTCCGGTGGCCGTGGGCGCCTCGGCTATCACTACCTTTAGCACGCCTTATTTGATCAAGTACACCGAGCCTTTTTACCAGTTTCTTGCCCGGATGCTCCCCGATAAATGGGTGAACCGGTTAAACAAGTATTCTACCAGTACACAGAGTATCCAGGCGGAAAGCGCCTGGCGGATTCTTTTGAAGAGTTACAGCCGGATAGCCATCATCAATGGCGTGATGATTTTTGCATTGATTTTAATTTCCCTGAATGTAGTGCAGCCCTTTTTAAATGGTAAGATAGAGGATAAATCTCTGAGATTGATACTGCTGCTGGTATTGTCCCTGGGTTCCTCATCACCTTTCCTGTGGGCATTGATGGCTAAACGCCCGAATAATCTGGCATATAAAGAATTATGGATTGACAAAAAATATAACCGGGGGCCGTTACTCATTGTTGAACTGGCAAGGAATATCGTGGGTGTGTTAATTATCGGCTTCTGGGTAGACCGTTTGGCATCAGCCACTATCGCCCTTCTGGTAGCTATCCCCGTAACTGTTTTCGTGTTGATCGTTTTTTCCAAAAGAATTCAAAGGTTCTATCAACGGATAGAGAGCCGGTTTATTACAAACCTTAATGCAAGAGAAGTAGCTGCTGCCCGTCAGAAGATTGATGGACTCAGCTTTCAGGCAAAAAGAGAAGATATAGGAACAGAACTGCTTCCCTGGGACGCGCACATTATTGAGCTACAGGTAAACCCTACGGCTGCCTACATTGGGATGGCGTGAAAAATACGGAATTAACCTGGTGTATATAAAAAGGGGAGAACAATTGATTAACCTTCCCGGCAGGTACAACAGGTTATTGCCTTTTGACCAGGTGGGTATTATCGCTACTGATGATCAAATTCAATCCTTTAAACCCATTTTTGATGCAGAGGAGGGAATCATCGGCGCTGATTTGCAGATTAGCGATATCACCCTCGAAAAGATCATTGTGGATGAGCATACCAAATTGAAAGGCCGGACGATTGAAGATTCCAGATTGCGTGAGCGCACCAACGGATTGGTGGTAGGGATCGAACGCGGACAACAGCGCATCCTGAATCCCGATTCATCTACAATGTTTGAATGGGGAGATATTATCTGGATAGTGGGAGAGCGTAAAAAAATTGTTCAGATAGGCAGGGATTGAATGGAATATTATGCAGATGTTTGCAGATGACGTGAAGGGGGAGTGTTATATTGATTAACCAGAAAAATTTGAATCATTTATGAAGAATGTACTGGCCCTGCTGATTGGTTTTTTTATTTACCATTTTGCCGAAGCACAGGCGGTTTGGAAGGCGGATTCCAATCATTCCAAACTCACTTTTACGGTTACCCACATGGGGATTAACGATATTTTCGGTTTATTCAAAACCTTTGAAGCAAAGGCTACAACGAATAAAGCCGATTTCAGTGATGCCGTTTTTGAATTGTCGGTGGATGTGGCGTCCAT
>JACFNM010000217.1 GCA_019454915.1 Chitinophagaceae bacterium | reverse complement strand
GGCTCCTGAGGAGACGCCGGTTCGTTCGGAACAATTTGCTCTTTCTCTTTCTTATCAGCAGGAGGATCTTCTTTTCTCTTAGCGGGTGCAGAACGAATGACTTCCTTACGGACCGAAGAATCTCTTTTCTCTTCACCTTCCGTTTTATTTAACCGAATGATGGGTTGCTGGTTCTGGATCAATTGCCCTTCAATGATTCCGGAAGATTTGGCGGGAGGAAGGCCGGGGCTATTGCCGGGTAAAGAAGAAGCAGAAATATCTGTGGTTGAGACGTCAGATCCCCCGGGAATATCCTCATTTTGATTAGATTGCAATGCGCTCCATAATACCATTGAGCCACTCAATACAACCGCTATAATCAATAATGCGATGGACTTATTGACGTTCCAATCTTTAACATAAGACCATATACCGGCAACAGATATGTGTTCTAACCCTGAGAAAATATTCTTTTTACTTCCCGGATTTCTCAATCCGGCTGACAAAGAACGCAACCAGAATTTTTTCAGGAACGGCGTTCTGGTGTAATTAGCAATGGGGCCACTCTGGCTCTGATCCTGCCCGAGTGCTATGGAAAGTTCATTATAAGAATACAAGCCTTCTCCTATATTTTTTAAAATTGCTTCTTTAAACAAACCGGCATTGGCGAATCGCTTAGCAGGATTGGCGGCTAATGACCTAAATATCACTTCCTGCACCGCAGAAGAGGTCTTTCCCAATAACATCGGGTGGCGCGGAATTTTCTCTTCCAGCTTCATTTTCATCAAATGATAATCCGTCTCTGCTTTAAAGGGCGTCTGACCGCTGAGTATTTCGTACAGGATATTCCCTGCCGCATAAATATCCGTCAGTTCGTCTCCTTCTTTACCCTGAATTTGTTCCGGAGCCATATATTCTATGGTACCGACACTTTTTCCCAACTGCGTCAGCCGCTGCGAATTCTTGATCCTCGCTATTCCGAAGTCCATTATTTTAACCTCTCCTTCAGTGGATATCATCACATTGGCCGGTTTCAGATCGCGGTGGATAATCCCTTTCTGATGTGCATGGGCTAATCCATCCAATACCTGGCAAAGGATACTGCAGGCCGTCTTTTCATTAAAGGAACCGTGAATCTTCAACCATTCTTCCAGGGTCTTTCCCTCCACATATTCCATCACCATCCAATAAGTATCTCCCTTTGGAATAAATGCGTACAGGTGAGTAATATTGGGATGATTTAACCGGGCTAACGCAAGGGCCTCCTGTTGAAAGCGAACTTCCAGAGAATCCTTACCCATGTTTTCCGGGTTATTCATTACCTTGATGGCAACAGGACGTTCCAATAATACGTCTTCTCCGAGATAGACCGTCCCCATTCCCCCCTCTCCTATTTTATCACGTTTAATATATTGTTCGTTATGTGTTTCACTCATGATATTACATTTTGCTCTCTCGTAATTGAACTATCGGGCAGCGTTTTCCGCACAGCTATCTCTATAAGTATAGCCGATACGTTATCCTGCGCCTTCCGTTCATAACATAGCGCCTTCATACATTCCATAGATAAGGCGGCATCATCCATACGAAAAAGGGAGCGTAATTCTCCCGGACTAAACACGTCATAGATTCCGTCTGAACACAAAAAATAATAGTCTCCCGCCCGTAAATCGCTTAACTTCAGAATTTCGGGCTCCACTTTTTTTACCGTTCCCAGGGCCTGTACCAAAATATTTTTCATGTCGTGATGTTCCGCTTCACCGGCAGTCAATCTGCCTTCCTTAACCATCTGGTTTACCAGCGTTTGGTCATTGCTGCATTGATTTAGTTCACTACCGTTAAAATGGTATAGCCGACTATCGCCTACCTGCGCTAACCACGCCTCATTTTCCCGGCAAAAGAATACCGTGGAGGTTGTTCCCATTCCGCGATAATCTTCATTTTTCTCTCCCTCATTCAGAATAGAACGGTGCATCTGCTGCACCAATTCATTGAGCATAGCAGGCACGTCCTGCTGATTATATCCGCTTTGAATAAAAAACTCCGCTTCCCTGCAGGCAATATGGCTGGCTATTTCACCCGCGCTATGCCCGCCCATTCCATCGGCTACCATTGCAAAAAAGCTGTTCCGCGCACGGTCGGGGTGGAAATGGACGATGGAATCTTCATTCAGTTCCCTGGTAGGTCCTGTTTCGGAGAAACTCCAGGTGCGAAATAAAAATCTGTCTATTGCCGGTTGATCTGAAACGGGCTGGTTCACTGTATTTTTCTTTTGCCAGGGGAAACGCATGTCTACTTAATTATTTAATTGGATCATCCTGCCATACCGTGACCCCTGCAATAGGGGTCATCGGCTTGAATATGGCAGTACCCGTCAAAAAGGAATAGCAGCATGAGAAAAGTATCGCCTTCTATTCGGGTTCCTATCCTCCTCCCACTATTTTATTACTTCCTGTCTTCCCATAAGCTCAATAGCATATTTAATGGGAATTGAATACGACATTCTTTCGCTTCCTGCGGAAAAGATACCTACTACCCTTCCCTGGTCGTCGAACATGGGGCCGCCGCTATTGCCGGGCCCTGTAGAATTAATGGTTAGCTGGTAATAATCGCCCATTGAACTCAAATAATCATCCACTTTGGCGCTGCTTGCACTACCCTTCACCAATCTCCCGATATTTCCGGTACTGAGGGTAGGCACGGGCACTTTAACGATATTGGGGTTTCTGTTAAAAGCGTCCTGAGAACGGTTTGCAACATACTGGTCGGGCGACATCCCGGGGTAACCCATTACCACTACCGGACTACCGGGTTCAATCTCGTTATAGTTATCAAACATTTCTACTTTAGACAGGGTTTCAGGAAGTTCTATTTTGATCATCGCCACATCGTGCACGTTGCTGATACGAACAATTTTAGCTGGTGTACGAAGCGAGTTATTTGCAAAAGTTACATCCATGTAAGAAAGGCTACCATCTATCAATTTCACCCCTGCTTCCAGTAATTGCCGGTTATAATTCATCGCCTCCGTTGGAACCCATCCCTGTACCATTTCCCGGGTAATAACTACCCCTTCCATAACCTTTAATGCTCCTTTCATATCATCGCCTATGAGCACACCCGGAAAGGCATCCTCCGGAAAATGATAAGAAGTCATCCAACTCGCTGCAACGTGACGATTAGTGATAATAAATCCTCTTTCATCAACTACAAAACCGGTACCACTGCCATATCCGCCTATCGGAACAAGATTACTCCCTTCGGGAGCCGCAGATTTGGTAGCGAGCAGGGGCTCAATCCCACCGGCACTATTTCTTATGTATGCTGCAATATAACGAACTCCGCCTGCTGATTTCTGAGGTAAATACACATGATAAAGCGGATCTCCCGTAGAAGTAAGTTCCAGTTTCCAGCCGATTTCAATAAACACTACCTTGGTCTCATTGGCCTTGTTGATCTGGGCGGGGGTCATGGACTTAGAGTCGGCGCCACTCTTTTCAGTAATCGTTTGAATTACCCTGGTCTCTGACTTCTTATTGTAAATAAACCACCCCGCCGTTGAAAACAGGATTAATAATGCCAGAACCGCTATTAAGGTGCCTTTTTTGCTCTTCTTTTCAGACTCCTGGAGCATGTGCTGCATGGTTTGTTTACCGATGATTTCCTTTTCAGAAACGGGCTTGGGCTGCTGTCCGGTTGGGGAACCAGCCGTATGCACTTTAGTCTCTTTAGACGCAGGATTACCGGCATCCACTACCCGCGTTTTCTTAATATGGGACGCAGGTTTGGGGTCAAGGTCAAATTCCATTGAAGGTCCTTCCTTACCGAGACGAATGACATCACCCGCCATCAGTACGGTTTTCTCCATAATGACCTTTCCGTTTACATAAGTACCATTTTTACTTTGCAGATCAGTGATTTCATAAGTGTCTGGCAACAACGGGTTTACTTTAATGCGGCAGTGTTCCCGACTGATGGCATCTTCAGAAAGGTCAAAGGCAATGGTATTGGCATCCCCTCGTCCTATCCGGATTTCCAGTTGATTATTGACAGCAAATCTTTCAATTTTACCTTTTTTCGGCCCATCCTGGTGTCGGATAATAAGGGTCGTGGCATTTTGATTGTTCATAACATTTTATTTTGACGGTATTTAAAAACAAACCCTGTGGCGCCTTTCAGGTAATCATAAGGAAGATGAGGAACTTATCAACGCGGAAATCAGCTACCCGGCGATTCCTATTCAGAATGCACCGGGGTACTCCGGCGATATCATTTTCTTTGCTGCTCTCTTATATAGAATAGCGGAAATACGGAAAGGTGAACAGGCGGAAGCGAATTTTTCTGGCAGGGAATAAAAGAAGGGGATTTCATCATTTTAAAACCATCAAAGCCGGGTAGCCCGTATGCCCATCAGTGTGGCATACTGCTATGCCTTGAGGGATACTGTTGTCTTATTTTCTAATCTCCGTAACGGTACCGTCCGTATTCCATCTTATTATGGCAGAAGGAGTTGCCTGCCGCGTGTCCTCCTGCCGATACTTTACCACATAATCCACCGACCCGAGGATGTCAGGCGTAATCTCCGTAAAATTGGCCGGGGCAGGGCTGCCGGAAATATTAGCCGATGTAGAAACCAGCGGCTTCCGGAGTCGCTTGATTAAGTGCTTGCAAAATTCATCTTTTGTAACCCGAATGGCAATACTCCCATCCGCGGCAATCAGGTTTTGAGCGAACCCGGTTGCACCTTCGTAAATAACCGTGGTAGGTTTGATGGCTTCATCCAGGTAATCAAATACCCGTAAATCGGGCTCAACCACATATTGTATCACCTCCCGCCCATCGGCCAGGAGGACAATCATAGATTTGGATTCATCTCTTCGTTTAATCCGGAAGATCTTCTCCACGGCGTCAGAATTAGTAGCGTCGCATCCCAGCCCCCACACGGTATCTGTGGGATATAAAATGACTCCTCCGGCTTTCAACACTTCCAAACATTGACGGATATCCTCTTCAAAATTCATACGGCAAAAATACTGTGGCATTATTATGCTTACTAATTAAGTTTGTGGAAAATAATGGTATGACAGCACTGAAGGAATTAATTACAGCGGTTTGGGAAAACAGGGAGCTATTAAATGATAGCATATATAAGGAAGCCATCAGATCGGTGGTGGAAGAACTGGACAAAGGCACGCTGCGCACAGCCACGCCGGGCGCGGAAGGCTGGACGGTAAACGAATGGGTGAAACAGGCGCTACTGCTATATTTCAGCATCCAGAACATGCAAACCTGGCATGCCGGACCTATGGAGTTTCACGATAAAATGCTATTAAAAAGCGGATACCGGGAAAAAGGTGTACGTGCTGTTCCGCAAGCTGTGGTCAGATACGGCGCCTATATCGCTGAAAACGTCGTTTTGATGCCTTCTTTCGTAAACATTGGCGCTTATGTGGATGAAGGCACCATGATAGACACGTGGGCAACCGTCGGCAGTTGCGCCCAGATTGGCAAAGGCGTTCATTTGAGTGGTGGCGTTGGTATTGGCGGCGTACTGGAGCCTTTGCAGTCGAGTCCGGTCATTGTAGAAGACGGCTGTTTCATTGGCAGTCGCTGCATTGTCGTTGAGGGAGTGGTTATCGAAAAAGAGGCGGTATTGGGCGCCAATGTAGTACTGACCGGCAGTACAAAAATTATAGACGTAAGCGGCAGTACGCCCGTTGAGCATAAAGGAAGGATTCCTGCGCGCAGCGTGGTGATACCCGGCACCTATCCCAAAAAATTTCCCGCCGGAGAATACGGTGTCGGTTGCGGCTTAATCATTGGGCAGCGGAAAGCCAGTACAGACAAAAAAACCAGCTTGAATGATGCACTGCGGGATTTTAAACTGAGTGTATAAAAAAAAGCAATGAAATAATTATTCCTTTATATTTGCACCCCGTTATTTAACGCCCGGGTGGCGAAATTGGTAGACGCACTGTCTTCAGGTGGCAGCGTTCGCAAGGACGTGCTGGTTCGAATCCAGTCCCGGGCACAAACTCCCCACAGGGTACTGTGGGGATATTTTATTTTATGGTGCTGATAACGGAAGCGTTTGAATGAATTTGGGTTATAAGCGTTACATCAATCTCCGGCCAGGAAGATTGCTTCGTCCCTTAAGCATCGCAATGGCTAAACCGCATTTTTACGGGACTCGCAAAGACGGTTAAAGATGGGCTCTTTGTTGCCGTTGTTGGTCTTTGTGACCGGATCACCAACAACCTCTGTTCGTCGGAATCTCACCTCTTCACGCAATGGTCTGCCTGTGGAGCCGCGACTGGAAAGAAAGAGTTATGACTTATAGTGCGAAATAAACCCAAGGTTATCTATACCTGTTTCATAAAACTTCCCGGAGGAATACTTATAATATTCCGGAAGTCTGCGATGTATATGATTAGGCATGATGACAAAGGCATTCAAAATAATACGCTCTTCTCGTACAAGAAAGCGTAAGCTGTTAACAATGATGTTTTTATGTTTATCAGGCGCCGGCAATCTTTTCCATTCCGGATTGGTTGCAGTAAAGAAACCGGGATATTAGGTGATAGCATTTTTCATGTTAGCATAAGGCTGTAAGTTCAGACTAAGACCTAAAATATTGTTCATCTAGTCTTTGTTGCTGAAACCCCTCACATCGTCTGTTCATGAACACCAATAACGGCAAAAAGAATTATCTTCTTTTCGTTAGATTTATCTTTATGCGTCCATTTTCGTTATCCTATAACTCCCTGCCTTGGCTGACGGAACATCAGGCAACGAAAATCTTAATCATCTCCGTCTGCCTGATGAATCGAAAGGAGCATTATATTTGTTTCAAATGAGAGATAAAAGAAAAAATATGCGGCATTTACAACAGATATTACTTCCTGGTATTATCAGCCTTCTAATGCATGCCTGCCAGGCGCCATCTGATAGTAACCAGAGCAGGTCGGCCAATAACGTCAAAGCATTGCAAGATACTAGCGCCTTTCTCCCTGGTCTGAGGTCTGCGCTGGAACAGGATAAATCCAAAGGAGAATTGATCTTTACTTTCTCAGCGATCGCTCATGCTAAA
>JACFNM010000216.1 GCA_019454915.1 Chitinophagaceae bacterium | reverse complement strand
TTCAAAATGAATCCGGACGTCATACCATCTCTCCATACGCAACGCTACCGTTTCAAAAGGCTCATCATTGAAAACCATTTTTTCTTTAATCCACGCCACCTCTTCCTGCATATCTATCTGTCTGTCCGGAACTTTCACCGTCATTACCTCATATTTAATTCCTGAGGCGGCCTCATTTTCAGAAATAGGGATAGTCTCTTTCATCACTTTATTACTCTTCAAAGAGATTTTTTCCTGAGGCAACAAAATCACTTTCTTTTCCTGTCCATCTTTCAGACTTACTTCCACTTTGCCTTCCACAACAGTAGTCTCGATATCTTCCTGCGTATCATACGCTTTTACGTTAAAGACTGTTCCCAATACTTTTACCAGCATCCTGTCAGTATTTACCAAAAACGGGTGATCCGCATCTTTGATCACTTCAAAATAGGCTTCACCATTTAATCTCACCTCTCTGTTTCTGCTGCCAAATTCTTTTTCGAAAATCAATTTGCTCCCGCTGTTTAACCGAACCGTTGTGCCGTCTGGCAGTTTAACCGTTTTCCTTTCTCCATTTAGGGCCACTACTACAGAATCAGGGCTCTGTATGGCGGCTATTTCCTGCCTCTCTGTCGCCGTATTGGAGTTAAGCCAAATCTTTTTAATAGTAAAGAACGATAACATCAATATCGAAGCAGCAGCTATCATCTTCCAAAATACCATTACCCTTCTCCTACTCTTGATTTCCGCAAAACTTTGGGTTGGCGTCTCATTTTTTTGAAAACCCAATTGTTCAGATACTTTTTCCCATTGTCCATCCAGCCATTGCTCATCTATTTCCGATTTATTCTGCCAATACCGCTGTAAATTTTTAATCCTAAAAGGCTCGACATTACTCTCCGCCAGCAATTGATCCAATTCAACCAGTTCTTCATCGGTTGCTTCGTGATTCAACTTTTTTCCCAATAAAATAAGAATCCTTGATTTATCCATTTGCTATGTTATATAGTAAAAGGACACAATGAAAAGAAAAAACCCCTATTGTACGATCAATCTTATTTTGACCCGGAAAATATTTTCGGAGATGAGCACTGAAGATGCATACTGCGGGGAACAATATCCAACGTCCTTGTTAAACTATAGTGAGCTTAATATACTTCCGGAGATGGATGTCTCTTTATTTTATTATCTGTTGAGAAGCTTAAAAAAACATTCAGTTCGGAATAATACGCTGTTTTAAAAGCCTTTGTAAATTTTTATCTTCCGAGAAATCAACACTTAAGCCCTCTGCAATTTTCCTTACTGCCGCTGCAATCTGGTTTTCTACCGTGCGTATTGAAATATTGAGGATTTCAGCCACTTCTTTATATTTAAAACCTTCTTCTTTTACTAACTTATACACTATTAAACATCTGGGAGGAAGTTCTTGTACTAATTTATTAATCCGATGCTGAAGCTCCGATGCTAACATCATGTCTTCTGGCGTATGCACTCTCTCCGTGCAATCCACTTCTAATTGCTCAAACAAATCAATTGATTCCAGGCTCCGCTCTCTGCTAATATGATTAAAACACCTGTTCTTGACCGCAATATAGACGTACACCTTAAAGTTCAGTATACTGGTAAGAGATTCGCGCTTAGTCCAAAGGGTAACAAACACATCGTTTACAATCTCCTCGGCAACTTCTTTACACTTTACGATAGACGAGGCAAATTGGTATAGTCCGGGATAATATAACCTGAACAACTGCTTAAACGCCTGTTGATCACTGTGTAGAGCGACCCGCTCCTGTAAAGAAAGTTGTTCCCTTCTCATCATCGCAAATAGTTTGGCATCTTATCCGGTAATGAAATTACAGTTATTTTTTAAAATTCAGTAATTAAATTTCCCCGGGTCTCCGGAAATAAGCCAATTCATTTTTTCTCATACTTCACAAACTCCAGAGTCACCGGACCAATTAATCCCGATACTTCTAAAGGGCTGTCGGGTTTATACGGATTGACTACGGTCCAGGTCTTGCGTTGATCTTCCGGTAACCGGCTATCTCCAATCAGCCGGTTCACCCAGGTATTGACTACCTTAATTTCTATACTATTTTCTCCTGCTCCGATGGCATCCGTTATGTCTATTGTATACGGCGGAGTCCATAATCCGCCGACCTCTGTTCCATTAATTTTCACTTTACCTATAGCTGCTACTTTATCCGCTTTCAGTAAAATCCGTTCCTTCCGGATTAATTTGTCTATATAAAATGTATTTTGATATTCAGCTTCTCCGGAATAATACTTTATACTGTCGTTATGATGCATAGACCAGTCGGTAAGTGTATCAAATAAAACAGCGTGAACCGGACCTCTGTTCTCTGCATTAAACTTCACCTTCCACGATGTGGAGATCGCAACAGAATGATTTGAAGAAGGGAAATTTTTATTTAAGTCAATATATTTCTTTCCTCTTCCTTTTTTTCTGAAGAAAATAAACATACTTCCCTTCTTGCCTAACCTTAGTGGAACGATGGTCGTTTGCCCTGTCGTCCGGAATGAAGGAAGAGGGCGTACAGTACCGTTAACAGCATCCCAGTACTCCGGCTTTTTTCCCGATATCCGAAAAGCAGGTTCAATAGCTATCTCCGCGCTGCTTTGATTAGATAAAAAATACAGTTCTCCTTCTTCCAGTGTACGATGAGTGAAGAGAACAGAATCGGTATCGGCGATTTTCACATCGGGGATTAATTGTACGACATCCAATGCTTCCTGCATGCTCATCTTACTCATCACCAGCCCTTTTCCATACCGATTAATCCTGATTGACTTTCCATCTATATTCTTCCAAAGAACATCAGCCATTTCCAGCACTTCTTTATCGGCTTTCCCGTAATGCTGCAGGCTCGGCGAACGTTCGGGTTTCGGGCCCAGTATCACTCCACCCTGATTAACCAGATCCATCAATTTCTTCAGTAACTCCGGCCGCATAGTCTTCAATTGCGGAAGTACCAATATACGGTAGGTTATTCCTTCGGGTAATACAAACTTTCCATCACGAACGGAAAGCCTGTTTTCAATCACTTCAGCATTGATATAATCAAATGAATATCCTTTCGGTAATTCCGGATCGGTTATACCGGTCATCTTCGGCGCGTCTTCTCCAATAAAATAAGCCACGTCTGCCACGTAGTTCCCCTGCTGCAACATAAAGTTGACTCGCTTCAGATAAGCAGTAAACACATCCATATCTTCAAACCAGGTGTTAAAGCGGTTGAATTCAACACCAAACCACGCGTTCATCCCCGGCTTCCGGTTTTCATAGGGCTGATGAATATAAACGTGTAATAACGTGCTGTTGATTCCCTCTGTAAAAAAACGATCGCCCCGCTGTTTCATCATGGCAGGATACCGGACAAAAGGTTTCCCTGCTGCCGTAAAGGATTCGGCGAATACTTTTCTTTTTCCGTAAATATGTGCTGACGAAGAAGCTGCCCGGTTTTCAATATTTCCCAGGTCACCCTCATTCCAAAATTCGCCGCCAATCTCATCCGACTGTCCGCCGTATTGCAAAAACTCTCCGGGGAAACCCCAATGCCCATAATTTTCAAGCCAGGTTTTCAATCCGTATTTGTGGCTGATTTCTCTCAGGCCACCTACATATTCATAGGCTACGTTATCGGCTACAAAACGACGAAGATCCCATAAAAAACGATCACTCTCGTCCTCGCTGCCCACCACATTTCCAAACATACAGGGCACATAAGGCACCGGATCATATCCGAATTTTTCTTTGAAGCGGCTTATAAAATCGTCAGTCCAGTTTTGCCCGCCCATTTCATAACTATCCTGTACTACTACTTTCCATGTTCTTCTGTCCTCCGCAGGAATCCGGCGGATGATTTCTCCCATAAAAGCGTCAAAATGGGCTGCCGCATGCTTACTGCTCATCTTATCAATCTCCAGTCCCGTGGCCTCTTCTGATGCCGGGCTGTTTTTGACGCCTGTAGGTAACATACCCGTTCGCATAACCACCCAGTCGCCGGCCGGCGCCGTCCAGGTCAGCATTCCATCCTGATTCATGGAGGGAGAAATATCCAGCACTTTCGATGGATCAATTAAAAGGCGTTGATCATCCACTACGGGCTGGGCCGGCCACTGATACTCTTTCCAGTAAGGAAGCGGAGTGGGATACATCTTCGCCAGCGTTTTCTCTATATACCGCTCCACTTTGGGAACTCCTGATAACTCAACTTCCGTAATACCGGCTTTACCCGTCTGATGCCTGATGATAACCCTGAATATGTTTGAAGTAATCGCGTTAAAAGATTCCGTTACCGGCGCAAAAGGCTGAAATCCTACATGCAGTTCATTATTACTTCTGTCGGCTACAAATTTTTTAACCGTTTGGAAATCTCCATGCTGCATCGCCTGCAACTCCACTTCCATCTTCATATTCCGCTGCGCAGGATAGATGGTTATCTCCCGCGCGGTATAAGGCTGAGCAACCTGTATATCCACGCGAAGCTCGGAGCCCGGAGCGATATCAATCGCCAGATTCGTTTTCCCGTCAATAAGTACAGCAGGATCTCCGGCGGACGGATTGATGCTCACAACCGGCTTTCGATCTCTGATAGAGCTTCCATAACCTTCCGGTGCAGGAAAGGCCAAAACTTTTACATCCTGAAGCCCTTCCGGCGCCGGAAGCTGTTGCCGTATTTCCTTTCCTCCCTGCACCAACAGCGTAGTGGACGTTAGATAGCGCATAGCCTGTTCCGGCCTTACCCAGGGGCCGCCCGACTGGCTCCAGCCGGGGCTATTGAAAATACCTATTTCAATATTCAGTTCGGTCGCCTTCTTAAGCGCGGTATGCAAAATATCCCACCATTCATCGGTAAAAACTTTCACTTTCCCATAGGGTATATCTTTTTCATCCAATCCAATATTTCCAATGAAAGCCCGGTTAATGCCTACCCGCTTCATGGCTTCTAAGTCTTTGACTATGCCTTCTTTAGAAATATTATCAGAAAGCCAATACCAATAGACACTGGTTTGAATGCTATCCGGCGGCGAAATGAAGTTTTGCGCCAGCGTAGGTATTTTGTTCTTACTCCTCTGCTGCGCCAACGATGGAACCATGAGTATCAACAAACAGATTCCTATCAACCAGGTTGACCTGTTGATAAAAAGAGAGCGGGAACGGGGTTCTCTTCTGAACCATTTTTTATCATCACGGAGCAGGTATGACATAAACTATAAAATTTTGAGACTGCAATGGAATGCAACTTTTGTTTTATCCTTAAGTCAGGTAAAAAAATCATTCAGCGGGCTGTCATCTACTGCGGCATTGCGTTTAAACATTTGGTGACCGCTTTTCGATACCCTCTTATTACTATTTCGGAGTGCTGACCAATCTCCACTATCGCGTAACTGTTATTCACTGTACCATCGCCTTCTATAACCGCCTTCAGTGTATAGTAGGGTATTCCATTCAGTATGTTAAAACTACCCTCATGATAATGCCCCTGAAATACAGCCAATACCTTCCCTGATTTTTCCAAAATATGCCTTATATCGTCAGCATTATGAGGGCAGAAAATGTCGTGAGCACTTTCAAAAGCAGGTCTGTCTAATTGCTGATGTACAAAAACGATGGTTGGTCGTGCATTCCTTCTCAAATCCTCTTCCAGCCATCGTAACTGATCTTCGGGTATATAACAGTCTTTCCAGTCAAAGTTACCTTTGTTATAGCTGACTCCTTCCCGCGTATAGTTTGCATCCAGTACCACAAAATGAAAAGCGCCCGCATTAAAGGAATAATAATTTTGTGCCTTTGAAAAACCACTATTGCTGATGGTATTCAAAAACTGGTCTTTCATGATGGAGTCCATATCATGATTACCCAAGACATGATAAACAGGTCCATTGAATTCCCTCAGCTTCGATTCTATAGTCTGGAGAAAATGCAGTGTCTCTTTCTCTTCGGGAGACGCATTCTGATCTTTGAAATCACCTAATTCAACTAAGAAATCTACTCCTTCCTGATTCATCAATTCTACACATTCTCCGAGTTTTTGGAACGATTGCCGGTAATACCGGGTTCCGGCGGCATCCCTGTCTGCATAGTGCAGGTCGGTGACAATACCAAACCTTAACTGGGGTTTACCATTCGTCGTGTTCTGCTTTGCCAGCGGAATTTTTGCTCCGGCTATCAGGGTTGCTGACGATAAAATAAATTTTTTTCTATTCATCTTTTCTTCATGCGTCTATTAAAAATAATTACCGTTGTTACGCTTTATTTCTATACGATAAATATATACCTATTAATCAAGAATCCATCTTTTCAACCATTTATTCTCTGCAATTCTCTTTCCTCTGACTCATTTTCTTTACCTTTAATTTCATCTTGCATTCTCTCTTTCTATAACCAACGATTATGAGAAAAATCAATTCAACCTTTTTGTTCAGGATTTTTATTTTTCTTTTTGTATTCTCCTGCCGATACCCTACTGCTACAAAACAGGCTAACGTCAACGAGCAGGCGTTACACCATTCCTATTATGATGACAGCACGCTAAACAATAATTTGCTTCCGGTACTCATGCCTTTTAACCGGATCATTAGTCCTGCAGGCTCTGTGATTAAGTGGGGGAATAAAAACATGGAGCAACATAGCCTCGACATAAAGCCCATACCGGGAACCCATTGGTTAGCCGTTGAAGAAAGAAATGGTATCATAATAATAGATACACAGAAGAAAGATGTAATAGCTCAATGGAACTATAGAGATAACAAACCTTATAATAAGCTCAAAAGCACCTATTCCGGAATTTTCGTTTGGCAAAAAAACAACAATACCTATATCTTCTGGAGTGCGGCTAATGGAAAGGAATCCCGCGTGCTGCAGGCAAAATGGGATGGTAAAAAGATAGCCGTTATAAATGATTTCGAACTCAAGCCTGAAGGAAAATCCCCGCTTGCGCTGCCAAACGAAGTAGCTGTTAATACTGAAAATGGAAAAGACTATCTGTATGTCGTTTTAAATGGCAATAACCAACTTGTAAAATTAGACATCGGTACAAAAGAAATCGTCTGGGAACGTCAAACCGGTGTGGCTCC
>JACFNM010000215.1 GCA_019454915.1 Chitinophagaceae bacterium | reverse complement strand
AGGTAGCCATTAAATATTCCGGCTTTTTCAACGGCTTCTAACATTCGTTTGGCTTCGGTGGCATTTCTACCCAATGGTTTTGTGGTGATGACCGCTTTCTTATGCTTACAACACAGCATTACCGCTTCTTCATGTAGATGATTGGGTAGGGATATACAAACGATATCCACTTCCGGACGGGCTATCGCATCCTCCATTTGAGTTGTCCAGAATGCAACGTCATAGTCTTTAGCGAATTTTTGAGCGCTCTCTTTCCTGCGTGAATAGATACTTACAATTTTATCCCTGTTTCGATATCCCTGCAGTGAATCTGCATAAAACCGTCCGATAAAACCGGAGCCAAGCATGGCAATCTTTTGCATGTTCGTGTTAATTTTTTTGATGTTACAATTGTTTATTTCAATTTGTTACAGCCGGCATTAATATGTCGAATTTCTGTCTCTTAATGCAGGCTATTTTATTTTCTCGTTAAAAGCGGACACAAAAAACAATAATACACCTCCCGCAAAGGCAGCCGGAATCCACCAGAAATTTTGCCATTCTGCCAGTGAAAGAGTGGCGCTATCTCCCAGGAAACTATTGTACAAGAGTCCGGCGATTTGTGCACCGATTAACATACCCACTCCATAGGTGATTAAAATCATTAATCCCT
This sequence comes from Chitinophagaceae bacterium, assembly GCA_019454915.1. GTDB lineage: Bacteria > Bacteroidota > Bacteroidia > Chitinophagales > Chitinophagaceae > Agriterribacter. Next base: position 6,480 of record JACFNM010000215.1, on the reverse strand, counting down.
GGGCCTGGGCGCGGATTTCCACACTTGCTTTCTTGTCCATATAAATCTGACCCGTTACAAAGAAAAAATCATAACAAATACCGTGTAAAGCAATACCCGCTATGATCATCCAGGTTACTGAATCGGGCGCCGCAGTAGCAAAGAGACCATACCGGATGAGCCAGGCGAGCATGCCCACCGCAAGCATCCATTTTACACCCAGTCTTCTGAAGAAGAGCGGCATCAGCAGCATAAAAATCATTTCAGAAGCCTGTCCGATTGTTTGGGTAGCGGCAATATTTTTAAAACCGGAATTCTCCAGATATAACTGGGTATAATTATAATAAACTGCCAGCGGAATGCATATCAGCATAGAGCTGACTAAAAAAACATAAAAGGAACGACTGCCGAGGCGGTTAAAAGCATCTATGCCCATGATGGAGCGGATGTTAACTTTTTTGCCCGCAGCCGGAGGCGGCGTATGAGGCAATATAAAACTATAAAACCCCAGTAGTATGCTGGCGCCGGCTGCAAGATATAGGGGAAGCGCAGTGGATTCGGGAGCCACGTTTTCTTTAACAAAACCCACCAGCACGAAGCTTATCATTAGTCCTGCGGCAATCCAGCCGATTGTTCCAAAAACCCGGATAGCCGGAAACTCCTTTTCCTGCGACGCCATCTGATGAAACGCCAGCGTGTTAGCCAGGCTTAGCGTGGGCATATAGCAAATGTTGTAGGCCAGCAGGGATAAAATAAACAAGGACGGCGATTGCGTTAATGAAGGCGTGATGAGCATGAAAAGTCCGCCCAGCAAATGAAGCGTGCCGAATACTTTTTGGGTGGCAAAATAACGGTCGGCTATCAGCCCTACAAAAAAAGGCGCCACTATGGCCGCCACGGCATTCATGGTAAAGGGCCAATGGGTGAGGTTTTTCATTCCGTTCGACGCCATAAAAACTGCAATAGCACTATACCAGGCTCCCCACACAAAAAACTCCAGGAACATCATAAACGACAATTGGAATCGCAGCTTTGGACTCATAAAATAGGCTTGAAAGTTGAGCCGTTTCCCTGTTATCGTCCCCTGAAAGGTTTGGAATCAGGAAAATGGGCTATTGAAAAAAGGAAATTACAAAAAGATTGGTTGTGGCCGGTAAAAAGGCAAAATGTTTTTTAAATTCATTATCCTTGTAGCATGAATCTATATTCCATCAATGCAGGTTTTTTTAAATTGGATGGCGGCGCAATGTTTGGCGTAGTCCCCAAAAGTATGTGGAACAAACTAAACCCCGCTGATGAAAATAATTTGTGTACCTGGGCTATGCGCAGCCTGCTTATTGAAGACGGAGATCGCCTGATACTGGTGGACACGGGTATCGGCGATAAACAGGATGCAAAATTCTTCGGACATTATCATTTACACGGAGAGGATTCGATAGATAAGTCGCTTGCGAGGTATGGATTTCATCGAAATGATATTACTGATGTACTGCTGACTCATCTGCATTTTGATCATGCCGGCGGCGCCATGGTAATAGAAAAGACCAAGATGGCTCCGGCCTTTAAGAACGCCACTTACTGGAGTAACGAACAGCACTGGCAATGGGCAGTAAAACCCAATGACCGGGAGAAGGCTTCTTTTCTGCGGGAGAATATTCAACCCATACAGGATAGCGGCAGGTTGAAGATGATTGAGGTGAAGGAGGATATCGCTTTTTCCGAACACGTGACCATCCGGTTTGTGAACGGGCACACCCGTGCGATGATGTTGCCACAGATTAACGGATACAAGGGGAAAACCGTCGTATTTGTGGCGGACTTATTGCCTTCGGTGGGGCATATACCCATCCCTTATGTGATGGCTTATGATATGTTTCCCCTGACTACCTTACAGGAAAAGAAAGCGTTTTTGCAGGAAGCCCTGCAAAACCGGTTTATCTTATTCTTTGAGCACGATCCAATCTACGAGTGTTGCACCCTTCAAATGACAGAAAAGGGAATAAGGATGAAAGAAACTTTTAGCCTCGAACAACTATAAGCAGTGACACTTAAAGACAGATGATCTCAATTGCAGGTTGGAGCTCATGCCCGAAATCACTTAAGTAACCGGGTACCGAAAGTTGCAGGTTCCTGATATGAGCGTTATCTGAACTTGATCATGGAAGACAGGGGGTAACGGAGATTGCGGTAACCCATCATATCTGCCTTGATATTACCCACGATAATGGGGCTTTCGATGCGAAGCGGTAAATGATTGCCATCGTCACTCACCCAAACGGTCATCTTTTCACCACCTTCGAATACGGTTCCCTTAATCAGAAACGGTTTAAACTTAATGGCCCTGAATTTCCCGTAACGTGTTTTAATGATTTCTTTGCCGATATAGCGGATATAGATTTCGTGCATTTCATCGTCAAGATACACACTTAGGTTGATTTTGTCATTGGGCTTGTATTTTGAAAAATCAATATTACGGGCATAATATACAGCGCTGATGATATCCTGGATGCATTCCGGTGATTTAAAGACGCCTCTCGTGGTTACCACGCTTCCCGCTTCATGGTTGAAGGTGGCATTTTCATATTTTGTATAATTCCCTTCATGCACATTCCGGATAAAGCGATAAGGCCGGAGTGTGGCTGTATCCATATAGGTTTCATACCGGTCCCGTACTTTAAAAATCCAGTCATAGGAGGAATTGGACCATCCCTCTCCAACCGCGTGAAAAACGGGCTTACCGTTATAATTTTCCAATTGTACATTAAAGGTAGCTGTGCCGGCATCTACATACAGTCCTACTACGTTATAGAATACTTTTAACGTGATACTTTCCCCGGTGGAAAAGCTTGAATTTTGTATCCCGCAAAAATCACTATCCGCACTAAGTGTTACGCTAATGATAACGAATAACCAGGTGCTTATAATTTTTTGCTTCATTAGTTGACGTTAAAGATTTTTCGTTTCATTAAAAATATGCTCCCAATTACGGCGGGTACTATCACGTTGACGAGCCAAATGCCTGTAGACGCCGTATAAATACCTACTATATTTTTACTCATGGTCTGAAAAAGTAATATACCGGCTTTTGCTCTCACGCTGAGTTCCAATAGGGCCACCGACGGAACAATGGCCAATATAAGATATAAAATACTTACAGACCACAATGCCTGCCACCAATCTACATCAACACGCATTATCTCCAACAGCAAAATAAACTGACAAACGAATATGAGATACCTTATGGAAGAAAGGAACAGAACTCTTAACAAAACTGTAACAGGAAGTTTTTCCAGGATAGTTAAATGTGGAAGGATTTTCTGTGAAAATGGAAACCATATTACGATCGATATGATGCGCGCAGGATGAAAATAAACGTAGCAGCAAACTATGCTGAATACTCCGGCAGCCGAAAATACAATGAGTGGATTATCTGTATTATCCGTCTTTAAGATGAACATGCCGGTGACGCCAAAGATCATCGTGACCAATAGCTGGCTGAAGCTGGAGACCGCAGTGGCAGACAGGGAACCCATTCTGTTTTCTTTGCGCATAAATAATGCTCTGCCGCCATATTCACCTATCCGGTTTGGAGTACCTAACCCGGTAGCAAGCCCGGCAAGCACGGTTTTTAGGGATTGAATCAGCGATGTCGGTTCAAGGGGATCAACCAGTACCTTCCATTTAGCGGCTTCAAAAAGCCAGTTGGAGCCCATCAGGAAAAGAACCGGCAAAAACTTCCACAACTGATGACCCCGGAATGATTCTTTGAGATAGCCCAGCGAGGAATGCAGGTCGGGCTGCTTAAGTATTTGCTGGTAGATGCTATAGCTAATCCATACAAACAGGACGGGGCCGATTAGCCGGTTGAGAATTATTTTAATATTTTTGTTTGATTGAGTCACTGTTTAAGCCCTTTGTTTTGGTAAATCACCGTCAGATTATTTTGGGGATTGACCCCGGTACACTGGTAATGGGTTATGGTGTTATAGCTGTTAACGGTAGGGACATTGAATTATTGGAGATGGATGCCATAAAACTTTCCTCCAAAAAAGACCATTATGAACGGCTGTCTTTTATACAGCAGCGGATAACGGATATCATTCAACTGTTTCATCCGCAGCATTTCGCCATTGAAGCGCCTTTTTTCGGTAAGAACGTACAAAGTATGCTAAAGCTGGGGAGAGCTCAGGGGGTGGCCATTGCAGTGGCTATGCAGGCGGGCATTCCGGTGACGGAGTATTCCCCGCGGAAGGTGAAGCAATCTATTACGGGGAATGGAAATGCTGATAAAGAACAGGTATGGAAAATGCTGCAAAGAATTATAGTCCTTCCGTGTGATTTGCCGGTTTTTGATGCCTCGGATGCCTTAGCCGTTGCCGTGTGCCATCAATTTCAATTAACCTCACCCTTACAGGAAAATCGTCCTTCGAATAAGCGCCGCGCGAAAGGAGGCTGGGAGGAGTTTGTAATCAACAATCCCAATCGGGTAAAATAAGATTCGGTTTAAATGAGAATCGGGTTCCCTTTTGCAGCAAAATTGGAAATATCCTCCTGATGATTTGCTAAGGTGTTCAGATTTTTGGAGAGGGCACTGACCCGAAAGCGGCGTTAAGTTCTATAGTAATGTGAACTACAGATGGGAGAGGATTTTTTCCTGGGCTTCTTTTAGTTCTGCTTCCGATAATTTCAGCTTGCCCCTTGTGAAATTGAGATCGTCCATGCTGTTGATGGGTACGAGGTGGATATGCGCATGAGGTACTTCCAGCCCAACGACACTGATACCGCAGCGATTGCAGGGGAAAGAGCGCTCAATGGCTTTGGCAATGGGTTGCGCGAAAACAAGCATTTCACTCAAATAATCTTTCGGAAGGTCAAAAAGGTTATCCACTTCTATTTTGGGAATTACCAGCGTATGCCCTTTCACTAAAGGGAATATATCCAGAAACGCAAAGCATTTGTCGTTTTCTGCAATCTTGTAAGAAGGAATTTCTCCGGCAATGATTTTTGAAAAGATGGTCATGGCACAAAATTATGCAAATACCGGGTAAACGAAGTTCTCGGGATTATTTGGGTATAATATTACCTCCACTTTATACTATACCGGCTCCCCGGCCGCCGGGTAATTCGTATAAAATAAAAAAGTGAGACAACTCACTTTCTTATTTTGCGGATACTATGTCAATACAGAGAATGTGCTATAAGGCGATTTCCTCTATCTTAAATCTTAATATTCCTGCCGGCGCTTTTACCTCGGCTATTTCACCAACCTGCTTACCCAGGATCCCTTTTCCTATGGGAGAAGCCACTGAAATCTTTCCTTCCTTCAGATTAGCTTCTTTTTCCGAAACGATCTGGTAGGTAACCGTCTTTTTAGTATTGAGATTGGTTAGCGTTACCTTGGTCAGAATACTGACTTTGCTGGTATCTATCCTGTCCACATCAATTATCCTGGCATTGGCTAAATCCCCTTCCAGTTTGGCAATCTTAGCTTCTAACAGCCCCTGCGCTTCCTTGGCTGCGTCATATTCTGCATTTTCTTTTAAATCGCCTTTTTCCCTCGCCTCGGCTATGGCGCGTGAGGCTGCAGGCCTGTCTATCGCCTTCATCTTTTGAAGCTCGCTTCTCAATTGTTCCAGCGTTTCACTGGTAACATACATGACTTCGCTCATGACTGACTTGGATTTTGGTTATTAAAAACAAAAAAATAACAACGCCTCAAACGACTGTCTGAAGCGTTGCAATTATGAATGGTACAAATATAATAAAAAAATGCCTAAACCAATATTTTGGTCTTGAAAAAGTCAGTTATATTTTTAACTTTTCAAGGATGACTTCCGCCATTTTATAAAAGGCCTCGTGGCTATAGCCGGCAATGTGCGGAGTCAAAATAACATTGGGTTGCCGGCTCAGCCAGGCAACCTGTTCTTTTTCTTCGGGTGTGTAGGTGTCGGGCTTTTCGTTTTCCAGGACGTCCAGCCCGGCGGCGCATATTTTACCCGACTGAAGGGCATGGATAACCGCCTTTGTATCGTGTACCTTGCCACGGCAGGCGTTCAAAAAATAGGGTTTCCGTTCCAGTGATTCAAAAAACGCATCATTGGCCATGTGAAATGTTTCGTCGGTCAAAGGAACATGCAGGCTGATAACATCCGCATAGCGGGCTATTTGTTCCGGACCGGCCTCATGAACTTTCCCGGCAGCGAAGCCGTATTTGTATTTATCATAAGCCAGTATATCCACGTCGAAGGAGGAGAGTAGTTTTGCAAAAGCTCCGCCCGCATTGCCAAAGCCAATAATACCCACCGTTTTACCCGTAAGTTCCGTACCCCGGTTGGCCTCCCTGATCCATTTCCCTTCGCCCACTTCTTTATGGCTGCTGCAAATTTTATTCATAAGGGATAGTAATACGCCTAACACGTGTTCACCCACTGCATTCCGGTTGCCTTCGGGACTGCTTTCACACCGGATACCCTTACTTTCGGCGTAAGCCACATCAATCAA
>JACFNM010000214.1 GCA_019454915.1 Chitinophagaceae bacterium | reverse complement strand
GGCATGGGCGGCTCTGCGGGACTGGAATCCCCTTCGGTGGCCAGTGGGGCCGCCGTGGGTTCCAACCTGGGCCGGCTATTTGGATTAAAGTACCGGGAGGTTACCCTGTTACTGGCTTGTGGAGGCGCCGCAGGTATATCGGGCGCTTTTGACAGCCCCGTGGCGGGAATGCTCTTCGCCGTAGAAGTGTTGTTACCCACGTTTTCTATTCCGGCTATTACGCCTTTACTGATTTCCTCGGCAGTGGCTTCTGTTGTGTCCTGGATGGTTTATAATAAGCCGCTTTTTGTGTATGTAACCGATTCCTGGACGACGGATGGGTTCTGGATTTATGTGCTGTTTGGTATCGCCAGCGGTTTATATACGGTGTATTATGCTTTTACCAACGAGTGGATTCATAAACGCCTCAGCCGGATAGGAGACTACCGGGTTAAGATTCTTATCGGAGGTATTTGTCTCGGCGCCCTCATCGCCATTTTCCCTGCTTTGTACGGGGAAGGTTATATTAATATTCAGCCCCTGCTGGATGGGCACTATCCGTCTTTATTGACCAACAGCATGTTTGCCGGTTACCGGCAATACACGTGGGTATTGATCCTGTTTGCCGTTTTGACCCTCGTGGGGAAAACAGTTGCTTCGGCGGTGACTATGGGCAGTGGCGGTAACGGCGGGATGTTTGGGCCGAGCGTGGTGATTGGCGCGCTGATGGGCTTTATTTTTGCTTTCGCGCTCAATCAAACCGGCTTCTTTCATCTGAACGTTACGCATTTTATCGTGGTAGGTATGGCTGCTTCTATCAGCGGGGTGATGCACGCGCCGCTTACGGGAATATTCCTGAGTGCGGAAATCACCGGCAGCTATGTGTTGATGGTTCCGCTGATGGTGGTTTCTGCCATTGCCTATTTTATCAATAAGGGCATTCGTAAGTATTCTATTTATACGAAGCCCATTGCTTTACAGGGAGGGATGGAAGTTGACGAGAATCAGGATACCGGCATCCTGTCGCGGATCAAACTCCGCCACGTGATGGACAAAGACTTTGTGGTGCTGCATCCGGATGATACACCGGAAAAGAGGAGGGAGGACATTATCCATTCCGACCGGACGGTATTCCCGGTAGTGAGTGGTGCGGGAAAACTGATAGGTACGCTGAGTATTGATGTTCTTCTTGAAGCCCTGTTAGAGAACGGGGGAATACATGCCCATCGCCCCCTGTCTGAATTTGTTCAACCTGTCACCAACTTCACCAGGATTAATACGCCGATGAGGGAGGTCATGCAGCACATGGATAAATTAGAGAGACATATTCTTCCGGTAACAGACCTGGAGGGAAAGTATCTCGGCTTTGTTACCAAAGACGCCATTTTCACCAATTACAGGAGATTATTGTCCAGGGGAAAAAATTCATTGTAGGGGAAAGAATCTGAGCTTTCGGTCTCTTGTGGCTGATTTCCGGTTTCTCTTGTCCCGAGGTTTTGAGAATTATACGAATGATGGCTACATTTGCTGAGATTGAAACAACTCTTTTATGAATCAATATATAGCTGATTTTGTAAGCCTGCTGGATGACAGTCAGAATATCATCTTTAACATGACCGTGGAAGAAGCCGTCAGGGCGGTTGCTTCCGGTGATCCTGATTTGGTACGCAGCATTGAAGGACAGTTTGCGCTTGTCAGCAAAGTGGGCCAACGGGTATTTATGGCGCGCTCGATAGGAAGACCAATGCGTTATTTTCTTGCAAAACAGGTATCCGGGCCCCTGCTTATCGTTGCAGAGCGTATGGATGAAATTTATGAATACCTGAAGCAAAAAGGGCTTCATAAACAGTTTCATCCCTCTTACACCAGAATGGTTCCCGCGCATTATGTGGTGCGCATAGACGTCATCGGATGCCCCGATCCCAATCCGGTATATACCCGCTTCTTTCAACCTGAGCAAAACGTACTTCCTACGGACCTGGACGCTATAGGAAAAAAATATATCCAAACACTGGCAAACGAGTGCAGAAAATGGCTGATGACGATACCAGAGACGGAGCCTGTGGGTGTGTTGTTTTCCGGAGGTATCGACAGCGGTTCGGTTTTTCTGGTGCTCTACCATCTGATGCTGGAGATGGGTATGTCGCCACAACGCCTGAAGGCTTTCACGCTCTCCGTGGATGGTGGGCCGGATGCAGAACAAGCCTACCGGTTCCTGAATCAACTGGGCTTGGGTCTTTTTCTGGAAGTGCTGAATCTTCCGTTATCCGCTTTAGATTATAAAGAAGCGATTCAGTCTATTGAGGATTATAAATCGCTCGACCTTGAAACCGCCACGATGACACTCGCCCTGTGTAAGGAGATAAGAGCAAATTATCCAGACTGGAAATACCTCGCAGACGGAGACGGCGGCGATGAAAACCTCAAAGACTATCCCATAGAAGCCAATCCCGAACTGACGATAAGAAGTGTGTTGAACAACATGATGCTCTACCAGGAAGGATGGGGCGTTGATAAGATCAAACATTCACTCACTTATACCGGTGGACAAAGTCGTGGTCATGTGCGGCATTATGCACCCGCAAGGCAATTAGGTTTTCAAAGTTTCAGTCCTTATGCATTGCCGAATGTAATTGAAGTAGCGGAAGGTATTCCGTTTATCGCGCTGACCGATTGGAATGAAGAAGCGCTGTATGCTTTAAAAGGTGAAGTGGTAAAGCGGGGCATAAAAGCGGTAACAGGCTGGGATATGCCGGTATTTGAAAAACGACGCTTTCAAGATGGAGCCGTATCAGCAGACGGATTTTCTAAAGTTTTAGGGAAAAGAGAGACTGAGTACCGTACTTTCTTCCATTCTCTCTATGCATGAAAAAATTCATAGTGAAGATATCACCGGACTTCGACCGGCAAAGAACCGGTTAAATCCTTTTCTTCCCTATCATTATCTGCACGAGCAGGAGCCGGCTCTGCAGGGAGGAACCGATGAAGTCAATACCCTCTTTCTTACCAGTAAGGAATGTATTTTCAAGTGCCTGATGTGTGATCTCTGGAAAAACACGCTGGATGGTGCAATGCCCGAAGGGGCGGTATTAGCCCAAATAGATTTTGCTTTGCAACGACTCCCGAAAGCAGAAGTCATCAAGCTGTATAATAACGGAAACTTCTTTGATACCAAAGCTGTATTCCCAACTGACTATCCGGCCATCGCTCAGCGCATCGCGAATTATGCAAGGGTTATAGTGGAAAATCATCCAAAGCTTTGCGGAGATTTATGCCTTCGTTTTCGTGATTTGATCAATGGTAAACTGGAAGTGGCCATGGGGCTGGAGACCATTCATCCCCGTGTGCTTCCCCTGTTGAATAAGCAGATGACCACGGAGGATTTTAAAAGAGCGGCTGTCTTTTTGAACAAACATGAAATAGATACCAGGGCTTTTATATTGCTGAATCCTCCTTATCTTACTGACCCGGATGAAAGTATCAACTGGACCCTGAAGAGTGTGGAATTTGCATTTGCCTGTGGCGTGAAAAGATGCACCATTATCCCGGTTAGGCGCGGTAATGGCGTGATGGAGGTATTATGGAAAAGCGGGGATTATGTGCCTCCTTCGCTCGATATGTTAGAAGAAGTTTTTGAGCGGGCGCTCGCTTTTCATCGGGGACAAGTGATGGTGGATACCTGGGATATCGGGTTTCTTTCTGACTGCCCGGATTGTTTTGAAAAGAGAAAACAAAGACTGGAAGCGATGAACTTGGATCAAACGATCAGTCCGCCGGTTCCTTGTTATGGTAAACATTAAGATGGACAAGCATAAAACACATTTCGATATACTCATTGCCGGGTCGGGGTTCAGCGGAACGCTTACGGCCCTGGCATTGCACCAGAGTGGCTTTAAGGTGGGCGTTATTGAGCGCGGCGCCCATCCGCGTTTCGCAATAGGGGAATCTTCCACGCCGATTGCAGATATGATTCTGCGATCCATATCGGAAAAATATGATTTAAGATGGCTCCATAATTTTTCACGATATGGAAGCTGGCAGCACAGCCATCCTGAAATTGTCTGTGGCATCAAGCGGGGCTTTAGTTATTATAAGCACTATCCGGGGAAATCGTTCTCAACCAATACTTGTCATGACAACGAGTTGCTTGTCGCTGCCAGTTCAAGCGATGAACGCTCAGATACCAATTGGCTGCGCGCGGATTTTGATGCCTATCTGGTTGAAAAAATAAAAGCGTATCAAATAGCATATTGGGAAAAGTCAGAGATCACGGGCGCTGAAAGGATAAATGACCGGTGGGCTATTCAGTTTAATCATGCCGGAGAAGTCTTTTCTCTATCCTGTTCCTTTTTTATAGACGCCACGGGTGGCGGTAAACTGGCGGCGCAGTTGTTTTCCGTGCCTTCGGTTTCAGGAGATTTCCATACGCATTCATTTGCGCTGTTCTCACATTTTGAAAATATACCCCGTTGGGTCTCGGTATTGGAGAGCCGGGGAATTTCCACGAAGGACTATCCCTATGATCCAGATTTCTCTGCTTTACATCACCTGTTAGATGAGGGCTGGGCCTGGGCTTTACGGTTTAATAATGAGCGCACAAGCTGGGGGTTTGTGTTGGATGGTCGTGTGCCTTATTTATTGCAAATGAACACGGAGGACCTTTGGCAGATGCTGGAGCAAAAGTATCCGGATATGAAACTTATTTTGAAAGATGCTTCTCTTTCCGAAATTCCGGGGCGGGTGATCTCTTCAGGGAGGCTTCAGCGGAGATTAGAAAGCGCCTATGGAGATGGCTGGGTGGCCATGCCCCATACCATTGGTTTTGTGGATCCCCTGTTCAGTACGGGTATTGCTTATTCCCTCGCAGGAATGGAAAGGGTAGTGGAGGCTTTGTGCGCGCATAGAGATTTTGGAGGGTCATTAGCAGAGCAGTTAAGAGATTATGAACAGGCGGTCTTTGCCGAGATCAGGCTGATTGATTACCTGGTGGCAGGCGCTTATAAAGCGATGCCCTATTTCAGGCTTTTTAATGCATGGTCAATGCTATATTTTACTTTCACCATTTTGTATGAAAGGCGGCGCATGAAAAACCTGCCCGTTAATTATTTCCTGGAAGCGGATAAGCCGGAAGTACAAAAGATGGTTCACACTTCGTATGAAGAACTCAGCCGCCTGACCGGCAAAGGATTTGTCACTGAGCAGGAAGAAGAAAATTTTACCGACAGGATCAGACAAATCATTCAACCCTATAATACTGCCGGGCTTTTAAACCCCGGGTCGAAGAACATGTATTTTCATACAGCCGCAGCTCTTGATTAAAAGACTTCTGCACCGGTTCTGATCCTTACTACGGTTTCTACGGTTTTAGTGCACTCTTAAAACTGTCCGTGGTAACCTTCCTGGTATTGTATTTATCCATATAGGCTTTGTGCTTTTCCGACGGATATTTTACATTTTGCGGATAGGGATAGGAGGGCATCGCATGGAAAGGTAAAGGCTCAACGGTTTGCCCGTGAGCGGTATTCAAATCACCGTCTTTCACCCATCCTTCACTATAGATAAGAAAATCACGTTTCCATTCCGCCGGTAGCCGAGGCAGGGCAGCAGCGTCGAAATCTACCGTAACCTCGTCACCCGAGTTTGCAATGATATATTCATCATCCGCTTCTCCAAGCAGCGGCAGCACATCGCCATATCGGGTGTAATTGCCCGTAAGGTCTCTCCATTGCTGTCCCTGGCTTACCTGATCGTAGTCAAACCAATGAGGGCCGAATGGTCCTCCTTTCCGGTACATCTCAGAATATCCTCTGAAATTCAATGCAGCCTTTGCTATCGGAATATCATGCATTTTTACAGGTGCTGTGGATTGCCCCGAGGAGAAGAAGATTTCATCCCAATAAATCTGCATATTGGTACGGATGCGGATTCTCCGGTCGTGGGCGGTGAGAAATTTATGCGTAAGATCTACTTTCACCATCTTATCCTTACCCATTGGAAAGCCCATGTTCGGAATAACAGTTTGCCATTCTCCCTTTGCATTGATAACCTGAAGCTCGGGCGCTTTTACCCTGTATTTGGAAGATTGTGTGAAAGCGCTGTTGATGCTGGCATCAGTGGGGAAAATCCACCCGCGAAGGAACAATAATAATTTATTTGCGTCACTGACGCTTCCTAAATCCAGTATGAGGTCGTGTGGTTCAGCCAGTCCCTGATACCGGGTCAGGTTGAAATTGGAGATATATTGGAAATCGTATGTTTTTATTTTCGAAAGCAGGTTTGTACCCTGTCCATCGGTAACAGAAACAGGATACTGCTTTTTCTCCACGACATGAACTTCCTTTCCGGGGAAGGGGGGAGCTACAAAGCGTTCATCAGCAAAGACTTCTACAGAATCCGGATGATCGACTGCATACAAGGCTAACTTGTCAAAGAAGACGGTTTCCCAAAGTTCCTCTGTTATCTTTATGGAATAGTGATTGTTTTTAAGTTTGATTCTTTCCCCCGGTATCAGTAAATATTCCTGTGAACGATCAGAAAAAGCATAGGTTGTATCTTTTCCGTTGACGGCAAGAGGCATTCCGAGCGCACTGCGCCACATCATATCTTTAAAGAAAGCATAACTCTGTCCATCCCATACAAATAAAAACGGACAGGAGCCTTTTAACTTGGATTCTTCAAACAATTTCTGCCGGCGTGAAGGATCACTGATGTACTGTGGAGAGCCATTTGGCCAAATAATACGCACCGCATCCAGCGAGTCCCGGTTGCCTACTCCAAAATTGGTAGTCATTCTCCTTACCGTTTTCGTCTGGTAGAGGTCTCCGGCTTTAAGTTCCACCTGAGCCCCGATCCCCAATCGGTTATTCTTACTGTTGCCATACGAAAAACCGACCAACTGCACCTGGGTATAATGATTCAGGCTACCGCCATCATTTCTTATAAGTTTTAATCCTCCCGGCCCGGTCAGGAATATATCGTCGTCGCCGTCCATATTAAAATCGGCGAGAGCAAGTTGCTGCGTCTGAAGTTCGGGCGGCAGCATTTCGGTTACATCGGAGAAGCCTTTAGCGCCTTCATTGTGCAATAGCCTCAGCCCGCGCTTATTGTCCGCCGTCAATCCGCCTGCGAGGATATCTTCTAATCCGTCGTTGTCGAAATCCAGATAAA
>JACFNM010000213.1:4068-7156 GCA_019454915.1 Chitinophagaceae bacterium | reverse complement strand
GTTTTTTGATATGTATGGTAGAATCCAGTTCCGTGTGCCCCAGTAACCGGTTATCCATAAAAATATTCAGACTTCCCGATTTGAAAGTCAGGTTCGATTTATTCGGATTATACATGCTAACCATCGCTGAAAGGGTAGGATTGCCGAGTCCCTTTGTCTCCAATTCAAGGTTATTGACTTCCAGGTATTCCGGGGGAGCGAGCTCCCTGCAGGATGTCAGTATAACAACCAAAATCCCTGCAAAAGACAATTTGTGCAATAAGCGCTTCTTCATAAAAAACTATAGGGTGCAAGATAACGGCTTATGAAAAATAATAGGAAAAAATAACGTTAAACAACCCGCATACCTGACTAAAATTATTAGTTTTACCACCTGAAATTTTGTCGGGTTTTAAAAAAATGATAATATAAAATGTTTAGTATTTTAAATTTAATCTAAATTAATGATTAAGAATTTATTGTCAGTTATTATTTAATATTAAACATTCAAAAAAACGAGATGAAACCTGTGAATATTTCACTGTTTTTTCAATTGTGGGCTCTTAAGCATTAAGTTTATATTAATTATGGTATTAATTACTGATTTACAATATTTTGCAACGATTATTGAATATAAAAATTCAATTAAGTATAAATATATTCGTTATGAGCAATATGAAAACTGGCAAAAGTCCTCTTTTCGGAACCGTTGCATCATTTCGGGAGCCAATGGATTGGTGACTTTGAGCGTCCCGGTAGTCGGAGGACGACACTCTTCTCATTCCCTGCGGGAGATAAAAATTGACAATTCTAAAAGGTGGCAAATGATACACTGGAGGACTTTATTTTCAGCCTACAATCGGTCGCCATGGTTTGAATATTACAAGGATGAATTGTTGAAATTTTATAATACGAAATATGATAGTTTGTTGAAATGGAACCTCGACCTTTTAGAATGGACAAACAGAAAATTGGAGCTGAATCCGGAAATAGGATTTACCGATACCTGGAAAAAGAATTATCCCCCTGATGAATTTGAGGATTGGCGCTCCCGGGTTCGGCCGCAAAATTACTCCTCCTTCGGGCCATACTGCCCGGTGTATAACCAGGTTTTTGAAGAGCGTTTTGGATTCAATGCTAATCTCAGTATTATAGATTTACTATTTTGCGAAGGTCCCAATGCGATCCACCTGCTGAAAAATTAGGGGCTTGCAGACGACACAAATAGTTTTTTATAGGAGATTTATAGAAAATATGATGATTCCATATATCATCGAGCTGTAATATGAGTGCCTTATCAATATCGAATTTCTCAATATTGAATGAACTAAAATACTGATATCATGTCTGAATACAAACTTGAAAATGCTTTTTTAAGCATGAAAATAAGGGAAAAGGGCGCTGAGTTAGTGAGTCTGTTCAACAAGATGAAACAGATAGAGTATATATGGGGCGGCAACCCTGCTTTTTGGGCCAGGCATTCCCCGGTGTTGTTTCCTATTATTGGCGCTTTGAAAAATGATACTTATTATATCGAACAGGTGTCTTATCATCTGAGCAGGCACGGATTTGCACGTGACAGAGATTTTTTTTTTGAGTTCAGAGTCTCCGTCTGAGTTGATATTCACCCTGAAGGATGATGAAAAGACTTTTGCCCGGTTTCCGTTCGGGTTTCGGTTCGATATAATATATAGCTTATCAGATCGCCAATTAAAAGTTACTTACCGGGTTAAGAATACCGGTAATGAAAAAATGTATTTCTCCGTAGGAGGGCATCCGGCTTTTAATGTTCCTTTTTTAGCTGGCACGAATTATACGGATTATTACCTGGAGTTTGAAAAGACAGAGCGTTCGAACAGGTGGCCGATTTCAAAAGAGGGGTTAATCGAATCTCAATCGGAGCCTCTTTTAGAGAATACGGCAAGGCTTCCTCTAAGCAAGAATTTGTTTTACCGCGATGCGCTGGTTTTTAAGGATTTACAATCTGAGGCGGTAAGCCTGTGCTGTAAGGGTACGGAAGAAAAATTCACCATTCGCTTTCATGGTTTTCCCTATCTCGGCATTTGGGCGGCCAGGGATGCCGATTTTGTATGTATTGAACCCTGGTGCGGCATTGCAGATCCGGTGAGCGGCGATCAGCAACTGATGCATAAAGAGGGGATTAATCAGTTGCTCCCGCAACAGGTTTTTGAGCGAAGCTGGGATTTTGTGGCAGGTTGAATCGGTGTTTTAAACACAATGAGGATTTTCTGAGCGATAAATCGGCGCCCCGGCATAATTCAATTTTCGGCTTTATGGTCTTTCTTGTAATTTCGCTTCGTAAATTTTTTACCGGAAAGGGAGGAGAGTTTATTATTTATGGCACAGGTCTTGACACATCAGCAGCTTTCAGATATAGCAAGGGAATTTGGAACACCGGTTTATATCTACCATGCAGAACGAATTACAGAACAGTACAGCCGGTTAAAAGAGGCTTTTCGGAATACGGATACCAGTTTTTTTTATGCCTGCAAGGCGTTGACCAATATTAATATTCTCAAACACATTAAAAATATTGGCTGTAACGTCGACTGCAGTTCCATCAATGAAGTCCGGCTGGCTTTACGTGCCGGCTTTCCACCTGAGCGTTTATTATATACTTCAAATAATATTGATTTAAAAGAAATAGAAGCGGCCGTATCGCTTGGGGTGCACATTAATATTGACAGTTTATCCAATCTCCAAAAATTCGGTCGTCGGTTCGGATATAGTTACCCGGTGGGTATCCGGTTACGCCCCAATATCATGGCCGGGGGTAATATCAAAATAGCCACGGGGCATAGCAAAAGTAAATTTGGTATACCGGTTGACCAGGTACAGGAGGTGTTACGTTTGGTGAAAGAAACTAACCTTCATATCAGAACCTTCCATATTCACACGGGTAGTGAAATTAAGGATGTGGAAGTATTTTCAAAGGGATTAGAGATTTTGTTCGAACTGGTGGATGATTTTCCCGAACTGGAAGTGATTGATTTAGGGGGAGGATTTAAAGTGCCTTATATCCCCGGAGAAGAGGGTACGGATGTGGAAGGATTAGCTAAAAAAGTAGGGGAAAGGTTCAGTTACCTGG
>JACFNM010000213.1:2400-4058 GCA_019454915.1 Chitinophagaceae bacterium | reverse complement strand
GGAACGGGAGAAAGGGAAAAAGCTGAAAATCTGGTTTGAGCCCGGTAAATTCCTCGTAAGCGAGGCCGGCTATTTGGTTGTGCAGGTGACGGTATTGAAAAAATCCGGAGACATTTGTTTTGCCGGAGTGGACAGCGGCTTAAATCATCTGATTCGCCCGATGTTTTACGGCTCCTATCATCATATTGAAAATATATCTAATCCCCGTGGAAAGCCCGAACCTTATCATGTGGTTGGGAATATTTGCGAAACGGACACTTTTGCCGAAGAACGCGAGTTAGCCGAGATACGGGAAGGTGATTTTTTGGTATTCTATAATGCCGGCGCTTACGGTTTTGAAATGGCGTCCAACTATAACGCCAGGTTTAAGCCGGCGGAAGTACTTGTAAAGGACGATAAGTTCCACCTGATACGCCGGAGGGATTCTATCGAAGATTTGCTCGCCAATCAGGTAATTATAGAAGATTAATGTATCTTTCGGTTACATTCAACCTGTGCAATCAATAGTAATGAAGCGATTTTTTTTTCTGTTCGTGCTCTTGGGTGGATTTGCTTCTGTGATGGCAGGAGATATTGCCGCTACTATTTCCCTCGAAGTAAAAAATGGCAAGAAGGAACGGCTTTCTTATTTACTTCCGGTGAATCACACTGTCTTTTGGGGCGCTGTTAAGGAAGATAGTTTACGCGGGGGCGCCTATCGTCTTTCTCTTGAAAAAACGCAAACGGGTTTTGTTGATATACGGGTACAGGATTTTACCATCCGGTTGTTCGTTCAGGATGGAGATCACCTTAAGTTGTTAATAGACCGATACGATACGGAAAAGCCGATCCGTATAGAAGGGAATAACAACGCCGGGCAGGAACTTTTCAGTTCTCTTGAATTGCCTTATCCGGGCAATGTGATCATCCGCTATAAAAAAGATACAACGGCGTTCCTGCTTGAAAAACATATAGAAGCCGACAAAGAAATACGCTTAGATGTCTTTCGTGCTCTTTATAGGGAGAGAAAAATTGACAAGGCATTTATGGAATTCATAAAGCTGAATCTTGATTACTATCATGCGTCCGTGATGTCTGAAGCCATAGCGGCCCGGTACGCGCAAACTGCACTTCCGCATGAACATCCGTCCTATATGCCGGCTTTTCCCGCGGATATGGCGACGCTGTGGGAGAAACTATACAAAAAATACTCTGTGGACAATGCGGCAGCCCTGCAGACTTTTGGCTACAATGAGGGTTTTAACCTTTACGCCAATAATTATATTAACGGTTATCTTCACTGGGTAAAAAACCGATCAAGAGCCGCGCAACCCAACTCCGTGGACTGGGAGGCCGGATTGAAAGAAACCATTCAAACAATACAACGTAATCTCTCTCCAGAGGTGGCAGAGTTTTTAGAAGCGGGAATTCTGTACACCGAACTAAGCAACGGGAAGAATTTTGGTGAGCTATTGACTTTTTCCAGTGATTTTAGAAGACGGTATCCTTCGAGTAGCTATACCGGTTTTCTGAATCCAATGATTCGTAAAGCGGAGGATTATTTCAACAAAGTGAAGGTGAATTTCACCTCCGAACAAAAACTAATTCAGGGGTATCAACACATAGATTCTTTCAGACAACTGATGACACCATTCCGCGGTAAGGTTGTTTTCATCGAA
>JACFNM010000213.1:0-2390 GCA_019454915.1 Chitinophagaceae bacterium | reverse complement strand
TATCACGTGCAAGGATCAGTTTGACCACGAAAATGAATTGTATCAATTTCTGCAAAATAAAGGCGTTGAGCATTTGTATATTTCAATGGACGAGGATAAAATGGATAAGACCTGGCAGGAAATGATTAAATATTATAACCTTCGGGGTAGCCACATCAGGGCAAATACTAAATTAATAAAAGATTTATCGCAGATATTCTGGCAGGGGAGGAGGTATGCCCTTCCTCTTTATGTAGTTATCAGCCGTTCCGGATATATAGTGGAATTTGATACTTACCGGCCTTCGGAGAAAAAGCGGCTATACGATACGATTGAAAAGTATGTGAAGTAAAGCAGCAGGCATCAGCCAGCCACTCCCTCTTTACGCATTGAACAATGCGAAACAAAGGCTGGTATTGTTGTCCTACTGCTTTAAGTTTTTGAAAAGCGAATTATTGCTCCAGAGTGATTTCTCCGAGATCAGTTGCTTCACCCTCTTTCACTTCCACGCCTTCTTTGACGAGGTTTTTGTAGGGAGATTTTGCTTCAATAATAACCTGGTAAATGCCAGGTTTAACGTCACCCAATTCAAAAGCGCCGTTAGCAATGTCTGTTTTAACTGTGTCGGTTTGCGAAATAGCCCAGGCCCTTTCTGCGCCATCAGCCGGATTTACGGTGCCCTTGATGGAACCGTTAAGAAAAATGTTGAATGCAAATAGGCCGGCAACCAATATACCCATGGCTGCTAAGGTTAGTCTTCCTTTTTTCATGATAATGAAGTTTTTACTTTTAAAAAGATTGTTGATTACAAATCTTTCCTGAGTAAATGGTTGGAGGGATACCCCCTAGATTCCAAACTGCATGCCAAAAAACGAATCACGCGTCTTAAGTTTTCTTAAACTGTGTCATGGGCGTCGGTCCCAGACTTGGTCTTTTATTGGTTGGAATACAGTCCCATAAAGGATTTTACGACTCAAACAAGTGATTAGGATAATTTAATAAATCCTGGTTGAGAAGATTACATAATGCCCGGTAGAGTTCGGGATAATGAAGTTGAAGGCGGTCGGGACTTTTAAAATAGATTTCGATACTCTCTGCCCAAAACTCCTGGAAATCTCTCTCGGCATATTCGGAATATAAACCGATGGTGAGGATTTTTTCCACATGGTACACCTTATCTCCGATAGACTTAAACAGCTCAAAGTCGTCTTTAAATTCGCGGTCGTTGCTCAACTCGGTTTCAAAATTCTGATAATAAAGCGCGTGAGCCATTTCGTGCAATCCCACATTTTGCAGTTCGTATTTATTTTTATATCCTTCTAAAAATTGTTTCCAGGCAATATTGATGGTGTTCCCGGTTACATTACCGATTAATATGCGAAAAGGTTCTAATCCGACAAACGCTTCCGGAAAGATCTGGATGATATTAAAATGAGACAGAAGGTATTTCTTTAAACCAAATGTAAGTTGAATAGCTGCCGCGCTGATAAGGATCGGCATTTCCCGGTATCCCTTCTTATCGTGTATAATAAAGACCTTAGTACTGATAAATTTTTTTATCCGGTAGATAAACTTCTCGCGGTCTATATCTAACAGGTGGTTGTAATAAGAAAAATGTCTGGTAAGAACGGTATTCAATACGTCGTCTGAAAATTCCAGTTCATTACCGTTATAAACCAGCGGGCATTCAATATGTGCTTCGTCCTGGGCTATCTTATCATGTCCCTGGTGGTCGGTGGACGCCGTAATGGTCTGGCGGTGTGTGCCGGTTAGTTTCCAGATAAGTACTATAACTAATATGATTGTAATAACCCAGATTGTCATGCTATTCTGTTGGAGTGAATTTATAACGCTTCAGGTAACCATAAATTATCTAAGTCTCTGAGCCGCTCATCCCGGTGTTTTTGATTCAACTTCTCATTTTTGCTAAAAATTGACCGGTCCGGTAGCTTAATATTCAGATCAGCTTGTATAAAAACCGTGCAAAAGTGATAAATTGGTTGCTCAAATCAGAAAACAATGATTACCAGACGATCTATGTTAAAAAGGACGCTCGCCGTGTCATCTATATTGCATCCGGCTTTAATCAAAGAATTGATGGCTGAGTCTGCGGTCAAGCGCATCAGGATTGGCGCCTGTGACTGGTCTTTGGGGAAGGGAAGTAATATCGAAGCTTTTAAAGTAGCAAAATCCATAGGACTGGAGGGTATTATGGTGGATATGGGTAGTGAGCAGAATAACCTCCATATTCGTCAGAGGGAAATACAAAAGAGCTATTTGAAGGAATCTGCGCAAACAGGAATTGCCATTTCAAGCCTGGCTTTGGGAATTTATAACCGGGTACCCTTTCATTCAGACAGCAGGGTGCAGGAATGGTTAAGGGGTTCTATAGATGCGGCTAAGAACCTAAA
>JACFNM010000212.1 GCA_019454915.1 Chitinophagaceae bacterium | reverse complement strand
CGTTCGGCTTTATTAAGTAGCTTTTTACCGATCGTGGGTGGACAGTACATGCATAATATAGGGGCTAACTTCGCCATCACGATGGTCTGCAGGCATGATGCCAAAATGAGCTTCGTATTCTTTTCTCCATATCCCGGCATCATGTTTTTCGGCAAAAGCAGTTTTATTCAATGTGAGATAGGAATAATACCCAATGACAAATGCACCTAAGCATACATAAATAAATTTCCACAAGAAGAGTACATACCGGAAATAAGGCTTCGCGGGCGGCGAAGTATGCAGTATCAAAGCAACAAAAAAAGGTACTACCGGAACCCAAAACCTCGCGTCGTAAGTTGGCCAATTAAAAACGGTAACGATATAGCTGACCAGATAGATGATGATGACGACAGGGATATTCTTGCTCTTTTTTATTATCAATCTGATTAAATAAGCCAGTGAGAGAACTCCTGCTGTCATAAACGTCATCTCTTTTATTACCGGATTGATAAAATTGATCTTGAATTTTGAAGTATTGATAAATACTTCCGCCAGATCTGTAAGATGCCATTGGATACTTGTAGTCCAAAACTCAAGGGGTTTAATTTTATAATAAGAAAGCATCAAATGAATATAGTCCTGGATACGGAAAAACCTTGAGGACAGCACGACGAGGATAAGGACTAAAGCTGAAGCAGGTAGTAGTACTTTTCGTTCCGGTGCTTCCGTTTTGTATGTACTCTTCCTTTGAAGAACAAGGGCAAGTGCCAGGGAAAAAATAAGAAGCACTCCGATGGTTCTGGTTATTATCGCCAAAAAAGAAAAGATCAATGTACCTGCTATATAACCGGTCTTTTTATCAGCCATGTACGCGGTAAAAAAATATAAAGCGCCTGTTGAAAAAAACATATATTGAATGTCGGACAAAGGTGTAACCGCACATTTAACGACTGACCAATTCAGCAGAGTTAGCGCAACAAGATGCCAGGCCTTTATACTGCTTTGAAAAATTCGGCTCACAAAATAGAGGCTGCCCGCGAGGTATAGATAATTTGCCAGCACAATAAAAAAAGAGTTACAGAGGCTAAATTTTGAGAGCAGCAACAGGAACACCGGATAACCATACGGAAGATTATTTCTGATATCCATAACTGGCTGTTTTCCGGTTTCAAGCCATTCCTTCAGTTGTATATATCGCAGCACATCGTTGCCTAATCGAAAATGGGTGAAGCTGTTAATCATGTAGGCCACAAACAAAATAAGCAGTACAAAAGCAGGAGTGTTCAGGAGGTTAAATTTTCTACGAACATTATCACTTGTCATATATCTTCTCTGTAAGCTTATTGATATACAATGTTAGTGAATAAACCCGGATTTTGATGGTGCTTTTTCGTCTACGGCAAAATCTCTGCTAAGCTAAAAATTATTGGGAGCATGGCGGGTGAAATGGATGGGAATGTGAGAGTGTGAGAAATGTGAGAGTGTGAGAAATGTGAGAATGAAAACACTTCGTTTCCTTCGTGCAAACCTTCCAAACACTTTGTGGTTAATTTCTTCCGGATCTTCATAGATGAAATCAGTAAAAGAACAGACTGCACTGACCACTCTATTAATACCGGCGATTCGCGTTTTCATAAAGAGCTCACATCATGCCGCCCTTGGCTAATTGCCCCTCCTGCTCTGCTGATAGTGGATCAAATCCGCATTCATCAAAGCCCTATTGGATACCCGTAGAAAATCAACTGAACCATAGGGTCTGAGTTGACTTTTTCCTAAGCGACCGATGACCAGTTTATCCGGATTGAAAAATTTCAAATCCATCTGAAATCTGCCCCAGCCGTATTGTCGTAAATCACGGCCATCGTTAACAATACCATTGATTACAAACTGTATAATTTTGGATTGATTATCAATAGATACGGATACCTGCTGCGATCCAAAGGGCTGAACCAATCCGGGATCAGATGTCCAGCGTTCCTGATGATTTCCGTCGTTGAGGATTATAGAAATGCTGCCGAAATCCTCTGTCTGAACAGAGATATATTTTTGCTCATTTTCTGTCAGCCTGATTATGGGCTGACCAGCGTCAAGGCTCGTGAGCGATAAAGTCATTTCAATACTCAGCCCTTTCTGATAGCTCTCCTGTGGAAGTTCAATTGAATTATCCGCTTGAAGTTTTTCTTTCTCCGGTTCGATGATTACACCCTGTTGGTCTCTGTAACCGTAGGTATAATTATTCCAGAGTTTAGCCAGAAATTCCGGCGGCACTTCATGAATCCTTGCTTCAGACTTATTGGTTTCTGAAATCCAATATTTTCCATCCTGTTCAATCAGATCGGGATAACTCATCCTGGATTGAATATCTTCTTCATACAGAAAGATTTCCGGCGCTCCCCATTTGATCCTACCATTTTCCAACCTGCCTCCACTCAACCATACGGGATTTCTAAAAGTAAAATCCCATCCGCCATGATGATGAAACCAAAGCAAAAATTTCCCGTTGCCGCATTTCCAGATACGTGGACAAGCCCTCGGATTTTTTACTCCTAATCCGTTACCGTAACTCAATTTCTGCGGCAGGGTCCAACTTTGCCCACCATCATAAGAATAGGATTCAGCGGGAGAACCGGAGATGGTTCTTTCCACACAATAAAGCGTGTCATGGCCTATGTGAACCAGGTTATGTTCTTCATTAACAGGCCCCAATTGATCATTCTTAACTCCGGTATCTCCTTCCGGAAGCATAATCCAGTTTAACTTACGGACATCGTGCTCTGTATTTATATTATCACACCTGAAAAACCATCCTTCGGTATTATCTAACAAATAGCGATTGATTTTTGTAAATGCAAGGATCATCCCTTCGTGCAGATCCACAGGCTTCCCGACACCCCAAAACATCTGTACTTTTCCATCCCAGTCGTTGGTCAGGTCACAAACAGTCTTTCTCATCGGGATTCTGTATCGCGCTGACCATGACCGCCCACCGTCATCCGAATACCGGAAGCAATACCAACCCAGCATATCTTCCCGGATATTTGTTTTCCCTTTCAAGGAATGAATCTTATCACCGTTATGTGTGTAAAAAACATACACCCTTCCATAACTAGTCAGATATGGCATTGCCCATGAAGAGGATTCATTACCGGGCTTTTCTATCAAAACAGGAACCGACCAGCTTTTCCCCTGATCTGAACTTCGAACGCTGGCTATATGCTGCCCCCCTGTTCCCTCTTCTCCCCTGCCGGTAGTAAATACACACAACCAGGTTCTATCCGGCAGTATAACAACGTAAGGTTGATCGATATACCCGTCACTATGGATCTGCGAGCCGTATTTAGCGTTACGCCAGTCCGTCTCCTGACCCACGGCACTCGTACCCGAAAACAGGAACAAGAAGCAAATTAGTACAGGAAGGTAAAAATTTGATTTCAACATAAGTTCACAGCTAATTTAGTTTCTTTGAACGAGATAGCCGGTTGTTTCATTAAGGTTATCTGAGACGCTAATCTTTTTTTACGATTTCAAAATACGCCGATTTAAATTAACCAATGAAACATTGACTCCACAGAAAGTAATAACAGCAAAGCATTCGCTACCACAATTTTCTTCCCTGCTGATTAAAGCGACTAAAAAAATTTTCAGAAAATTTTTGTCAGAATTAAAATCTATTTTAATTTTGTTGTTTAAACAACAATTGTTATGACAACAAGAATAAGAAATGAAGATATTATTAATCTGTTGACGGGGCGTACGCCTTTAAGTATCAACAGGTTATTAAGTTTCTTCCTGAAGGAGTCCAATATCTCCCTTTCTAAGGAGCAGTGGAGTATAATGGCTGTGCTGTGGAGAAATGATGGTTGTACCCAACAGGCTATTGCAGACGCCACATACCGGGATCGCCCGGGTACTACAAGGCTGCTGGACAATCTGCAGAAAGACGGGTTTATCGAGAGAAAGGCTGACAAATCCGACCGGAGAACCAACCTGATCTATCTCACCCAAAAAGGCAAATCAATTGAGAAAGCGGTGGTTAATGCCCTGAATAAAACAATTGATGTAGCTACCAAAGGAATCAGTGATCAAAAGATCAATACACTCAGGGAAATATTTGAACAAATCAATAAGAATATACAAGATACAATCATCAGCAAATGAAAAAGTTACTTGTTTTGTTAGGGTGCATACCAGCGCTGTCACTTCCGTCCCAGGCTCAACTGCAATTACCTCAAGTTTTGCAACAACCCATTGAGAATGCTCTTTTGCGAAACAAGGAGATTGCAAACAAACAGATTGAGTTGGAAAAATCAGCATTGGAGAGAAAGTCAGTAAAGAGTAAAGCCATACCCAGGCTCAATGCATCAGCCGGGTACAGTTATTTTGATAATCATGTAACTATCGACTTACCAGGATACAAATTGCCCATAACCGGAGCAGAGCTCTTTGACGGCAAAACGAAAGTAGATAACCACGGAAATTTAGCCCATGCCGGCTTGATTGCTACAGGGGTTCTCTACGCCGGCGGGCAAATCAAAAATGGATCCAAAGCTCTGCAGGAAAAAATCACCGGAGATTCTCTGTTAGTGGAAACGGATAAAGATAATGTTATTGTTGACGTCGTTACGAGTTTTGACAAGCTGAAATTTATTGATGCTTCGGAAAAGTTGATTGCTGAAAGTAACGCCCGGTTACTCAAAGAAGAAGAAAGGGTTAATAAAGCCATTGTGAACGGGCTGGCAATTCCCTTCGATCGGGATAAGATAAAATTAGCACGGCTGGAACTGGAATCAAAGAAAACACAGTTAGAAGAAAACAAAGAACTGCTTTTCAAAAAGTTGAATTACCTCACCGGCATTTCGCGCGATGAACTGGAAAAAATAACTTATGAACTGAGCCCGGTTGTTTTACCCGATAGCCTGAACGTTGACGGGAAACAGGAATTAGATGCTCTTAAATCATATAAACGCGCGAGCGAATGGTTATTGAAAAAAGAGAGAGGTACCTACTTACCCCAGGTGATTGCTTTTGGAGGAGTATCGTACTCATCATTATTTAATGGAGCTTCTGCATTCACACTCCCCAATCTCCCCCCGAATATGCAACAGCCCAATCTGAAACTCAACCAGTTTACCATCGCTCCCAACTGGATAGCAGGTGTTGGGTTGAGATGGGAAATCTTTGGCGGCAATGAACGCAAACATAAGGTACAGGAAGCTGCATTGAGCATTCAACAACTCAACAATAAACTGGAAGACAGTAAAGACAAGCTCAATCTTTTATTATCGCAAAAATTTGCCGGATATCAAACACAATGGAAGCAAATATCTCTTGCTGAACAAAAGGAAGTGGTAGCGAAAAACAACCTCACTCTTTCCGAAAAGCAGTATCAGCAGGGATTGATCTCCGTCACTCAGCGGCTGGAAGCTGAAAACGATTATGTGAAAGCAGGTCAGGAGAGAACAGAGGCATTAATCAATCAAAGGCAGGCTGCCATTGAAGCTTTGGCAGTAACCGGAAGATTATCCGAAAAAATTCAATATCAATAAAAAAATTTACCCCAGCATAAAATAAACACACAAAATGAAAAAAATAAGTTTATTCATATCGGGAGCCATCTTGCTGATTGGCTGTAATCAAAAATCCAAAGAAAAAATCATACAGGGCAAAACAGAAATGGAGGAGATAGCCATAACCGGAAAAATAGCCGGTCGTATTAGCTATGTATTCGTGAAAGAAGGTGATTTCGTAAGAAAGGGAGATACGCTTGCTGTACTGGATATTCCGGAGATAGACGCGAAAAAATCACAGGCTGCAGGTGCAGTGGAAGCGGCTTCGGCACAATATCAGATGACGGTAAAGGGCGCTACCGATAATCAACTGACTCAACTTCGTGCAAAGAAATCGGCGTTGGAAGAGCAGTTCGCTTATGCTCAAAAATCGGTGGATCGTTTAAAAAACATGGTTCAGGATTCTCTGATTCCACAGCAAACCTACGATGAAGCTTATGCCAAATATCAGGGTGCTAAAGCTCAGTTGGAAGCGGTAAATGCTGAGATTGCAGATGTGGAGCACGGCGTACGTGTTGAACAACGGAAGATGGCCCTTGGTCAGAAGAATCGGGCTTTGGGAGCTATGCAGGAAGTGAATGTAGCAGAAAATGAACGTTACATCCTGTCTCCGGCAGATATGACTGTAGAGACCATCACACTCAAACAGGGCGAGCTGGCCTTACCGGGCTACACACTTTTTAAAGGAACGCTGCCAGGTACTACTTACTTCAGGTTCACCCTGCCCGAAAACGAACTGGGAAAAATTAAAAAGAATATGGAGGTTAAAATTCATCTGGAGTATGATAAGCGGGATATTCCATGCAAAATTAACCGGGTAAAGCAATTGCCTTCTTATGCGAATATTGCAACGGCTTACCCTGATTACGATATGCAACAGTCGTTGTTTGAGATTCAGGCAGTGCCGTTACAGACTTCAGACGTAAAAGATATTTTTCAAAAGACAACGATTACGATCAAATTATAAACTATGAAGTCATTTTTTAGTTTACTGGGGAGAGAATTTCGACTTTTCTGGTCAAATAAAGTGCTTCGGTTGCTGTTTATTGGCGCTCCTCTCCTATATGCTGTCTTATTGGGTTATGTTTATCAAAAAGGAAAAGTGACAGATCTGCCGATTGTGGTGGTGGATGAAGACCACAGCAGCACGAGCAACAGGCTCATTCAGATGTTCCAGGACAATGAAATTTTAAACGTGGCTGCGGTAAAGCCCAACGACAACAATCTGACTAAAGAAGCCATTGACCTGGATGCAGCTTGTATCGTGATGATCCCTAAAGGATTTGAAAAAGACGTGTTAACAAGACAAAGCCCCGAAATCCTTACAATTGTAAATACGGGCAATGTTCTTACTGCTAATTATGCTTCAGGCGCCATACAGTTGGTACTTGGCACGTTGAAAGCCGGCACACAGATGGAGACTTTACGTAAGCAGGGCACACCGGAAGCTATGGTGGCTTCATTATACGAGCCATTCAAAACTACTTTCATTAAAAAGTATAACCGAAGCACCAACTATATGTATTTTTTATGGCCGGGGGTATTGGCAACTGTTTTGCAGCAGGTACTACTTTTGGCACTCGCCCTTTCCTTCGCCAGTGAGTACGAGCAGAGTACTTTTGCGGAACTGACCCGGAAAACCAATATCTTTTCCATGATAGCGGTAAAAGTGATCCCCTATCT
>JACFNM010000001.1:53068-56956 GCA_019454915.1 Chitinophagaceae bacterium | reverse complement strand
ATTCGCATAGCACTTCAATGCTTCCATATACTCCGGCTTCATGCTCCTGATCTACTCACAATATGATAGTCCACGATTCAGATATACCTGTGAAGTGTTATTACACGAACTGAGTGGTATCAGGATTTCTTTCACGAACGACGTATCGGAATTTGCTCAGTACGAAGGCGCTAAAATCAACTACTCTTCCGGAACGCTGAGTGACAAAGAGATCAGAATAGAACCCCATTCCTTATTGTTTGAAACAGGGATTCGTCCTCTGGAAGTTACCGTTGTAAAGGGAGCATCTTACCCGCTATTATTCCCTACCCCCGGCGGCGACTTGCTTTTTGACATCTTTGCAGCTTCGTTTTACCTGCTCAGCCGCTATGAAGAATACCTGCCTTATCAACCCGATGAATATGGGCGGTTCCCTCATGCAAAAAGTATAGCATTCAAAAATGAATTTCTGCGCTTGCCGGTTATTAATTATTGGCTAAGCGATTTTCTGGCAAGGTTACAAGCAAAATTTCCAACACTAATAATCAAATCACCTCAATTTAGATTTATTCCTACCTACGACATTGACATGGCTTTTTCCTATCTGCACAAAGGAATAAAAAGAAATACCGGTGGACTTATGCGATCATTGATCCGTAATGAAATGTCGGAAATTAAACAACGGATTGCTGTTCTGACAGGAAAACAAAAAGACCCTTTCGATGTATTTGATTGGTTGGATACACTTCACCAGAGCCACAATTTGCGGCCTTATTATTTTTTTCTCGTAGCCACCTCCCGGGGCAGGTATGATAAGAATATCAACTCGAATCATCCCGTTATGCGAAAACTCATAAGCCGCCATGCTTCAGCATACTCTGTCGGGATACATCCGTCCTGGCAAAGCAGTGACAAGCCGGACCTGTTGTCTTCAGAAATCCAAACGCTCAAGGCAATTGCAGAGAAAGAAGTCACCAACAGCCGGCAGCATTATATTCGCTTTCATCTGCCTGACACTTATCGCAGGTTGATTGACCACGGCATCACAGGCGAGTTTTCTATGGGGTACGCTACCATAAACGGTTTTCGCGCATCCGTAGCCTCACCGTATTACTGGTATGATCTTACCCGGGAAGAGAAAACCAATTTATTAATTCACCCGTTCTGCTTCATGGATGCCAATGCTTACTACAAACAAAAACTAACTCCTTCACAGGCCTACGATGAAATTCAATATTTCTACCACACCATCAGAAGAGTAAACGGAACCATGATTACGATCTGGCACAATAGTATCCTGGGTACGGATAGAAAATTCCTGGGTTGGAAAGAAGTGTACGAGTCGTTTATAAAAGGAATCGTTCATGGAAACAGGTAACGAAAACGGGTAGCTTCCTTTCATTTAATCACCACCGATCTTATGCCTTTCTTCCTCCGCAGAAAGCCCGGGATTCATTATCCCTTTTTCTTAAATCCGGTATTTACGAGATATACGCCCAGGATGGTTACAGCCGTTCCTATCGCAATGAGGGTCGTTAATTTTTCATTATTCAGTAAAGCGCCCACTATCACGGCCACGATGGGGTTAATATAAGCATAGATAGAAACCTGCTGGGCAGGCAATCTCTTTAAGGCATAAACAAAGGCTGAAAACGTGATAATACTTCCTACGAATACCAGGTAAGAAAGCGAGTACCACAGTTCTGCGCCTGTATCTTTCAGTGGGATAAATTCACCACTTATCCATGAAACGCTCAGCAAAACGACCCCGCCAAGAAGCATCTGCCAGCCAAGGCTAAAATAGGGATCAACATATTCGGCGTTCTTTACCGTTAATAATGTACCCAAAGCCCAGGTTACCGAAGCCAATAAATTCAACAGGATTCCAATTGAAAAATTTACGTTAAACAACTCCTGCAGATAATCCGAAAAGATAACAAGTATGCCGCCTATCCCCAGCAACAGCCCAAATATAATCTTCCAGTTAAGTTTGGTCTGCTTAAAAACGAAAGCGCTTAACACGGCGATCCACAACGGAGATGCCGCTCCAATAACCGCTCCCAATCCACTGGGAATATATTTCATGGACCAGGTGCTGAAACCATTGTTAATGACAATCATCAACAGGCTCATCCAGGCAAACTGAATTAATTCATGGCGCGAAGGAAGCTTAAATCCTTTGAAGAAGAAATAACCGAGGAAAAGAGACCCCGCCAAAAACTGACGAAGTCCGGCCAGTTGCAGGGCTGGCATGTATTGCACTCCTTTTTTTGATGCCAGCCAGGTGGTGCCCCAAAAGAAGCAAACGACTATTACAGCGAGGATGGCCTTCGTTCTATCACTTTGATTGCGGAGGTACACGGGTTCTAACAGCCCCTTTGCCCTGCCATAAACATCAAATATATAATTCTTCATCACCGGCGCCACATTCGTGGTTCTCCGGACACGTATATAAAACCGCTTAACTGCAAACTGATGCATATACCATTGCGAATATTAAGATATTCATAAACGGCAAAACAATCGCGAAATTTTAATGTCTGAAATGTCTCAATCCGGTTAAGACCATTGCCAGTCCTTTTTCCTGGCAATAGGCTATCGAATCTTTGTCCCGGATGGAGCCACCCGGTTGTATAAAGGCCGTGATGCCGGCTTCAAAACCCATTTTTACACAATCATCAAACGGGAAGAAAGCATCAGAAGCCAACACTGCGCCTTTCAGATCGAAATTAAACTGACCCGCCTTCTCTATAGACTGTCTGAGTGCATCTATCCTGCTGGTTTGGCCGCAACCTTTACCCAAAAGCTGCTTCCCTTTCACCAGTGCAATTGCATTTGACTTCAGATGTTTGCAAACTATATTGGCAAAAACCAGGTCTTCTTTTTCGCCATCGGTGCTATTCCTACCCCCCACTTCCTTCCATTCGGCATAATTTCCTTTGTCCAAATCCTGTGCCAACAAACCGTTCAATACCGTCTTGGTTTGTTGACTACCCGCAGGCTGTTCTTTTAGGGTCAGCAGAATCCTGTTCTTCTTTAATTTCAGTATCTCCAGCGCGTCTTCCTGAAATCTCTTCGCAATCAACACCTCAAAAAATATTTCGTTGATGGATTCGGCCGTGGCCTTATCTACCGCCCCATTACAAACCAATACTCCTCCAAATGCACTCTCAGGGTCACCCGCCAAAGCGGCATCCCAGGCTTCCCGGATGGTCTTCCTCGCCGCCAGTCCACACACGTTCGTATGCTTAATGACAGCAAAAACCGCTTCCTCCCCCGCCTTTCCTTCAAAAGAAGGAAACTCACCGATCAGCTGTACAGCGGCGTCCACATCCACCAGATTGTTATAAGAAAGTTCTTTGCCATGAAGCTTATCAAAAAGCTGATCCAGATTGCCGTAAAACATACCCTGCTGATGCGGGTTCTCTCCATAACGCAAAACCTGCTTTTTTTGCGCGTAATTCAATACCGGGCTGTCGGGGTTGAAATAATTGCTGATAGCAATATCATAATCCATCACTATTTTAAAGGCACGGGCTGCATACCTCTTCCGCTGTTCATAGGTCGTCTCTCCATGCTGGCTGGTCAACAATTCTACCAGTCCGGCATAATCATCCTTGGCGGCTATTACCAACAAGTCTTTACAGTTTTTAGCAGCCGCGCGGATCATAGAAGGTCCGCCGATATCAATTTTTTCAGTCACCAGCTTTTCCGCTTCTTCCGGTGTTCCCGTAAATGAGGCATTGCTCACCTGGGCGAGGGTCTCCTCAAATGGATACAAATCCACAATCACCAGGTCTATATCCGGAATCTGGTATTCCTTCATCTCTTCCAAATCCTGTGGCACATCCCGACGGCCTAAAATACCGCCAAAGACTACCGGATGCAGGGTCTTTACCCTCCCTCCCA
>JACFNM010000001.1:32325-53058 GCA_019454915.1 Chitinophagaceae bacterium | reverse complement strand
CCAAAATAGACGGATAGGACGTGAGGCTCTCCACCGGCACACAGGGAATATGAAGTCCTTCAATAAATTTCTGGGTGCCCCCCGTTGAATAGATAGTGACCCCCAACTGGTGAAGCTTTTTTACAACAGGCTCAAGTCCGTCTTTATAAAAAACAGATATAAGCGCCGAGCTAATCTTTTTTTGCATACCTAATTATTGTACAACCGGTCCGCTTTCTGCGGCCTAAGAAGTTAAAAATCCAGAACAAAAGCGCCATCTTCAGGTACCGAATGGCGCCGCAAATGTAAACTATCGCATTCATTTTTCCATTGATGGATTTTCCACAACCGGTTGGAACCGTCGAAAACATACTGGGGGCAGCGAAATAGCTGATGAAGCGCCGAAATCCTAATATTAATATTTTTTGTTAAAATGATAAGGTCCAGCTCTATTGGACTATCCAAACGGGCGCCAAATCCGGGATGGGTTGAATCTACCAGCAGGATTCTTTTCCCTTTAAAATAATAGTAGGGAGCATCTATTTTCAAATTCTTCAGGGTATCCGAAGGAGAAACACTCCATAAAATTCTGGCCGGCTGCACATTATAACTGAACAAAAGCGGGTCGGCAAGCAGGGCGCTGTCTCCCATAGAGAACCCCTCCTTTCCAGCTATAAAATCCACAAAAGTCTGGTTAGGGATATTATAAACAACAACCTTATGCTGTCTTTTTACCAATTCAGACTCTGCCAAACGAATGATACAAAAAACGGACAGGGAGCCCAGGGTATAAAATAACATCCGCTTCTTCATCTGCATTAACCAACCTGCGGCGCAGGCAATGATTACAAACAAAAAAACAGCATCCCACAGGGAGAACGCAATATCGCGGCTGACTACAAAAGGAATATGATTCACCAGCCGGATATACTCATTCATCAATCCCAATAACCAATTAACCGCCTTCCCAATCAACGTTGCAATGGTTTCGGAAAATGAAAGCATAACGAGCCCTATTTCACTATATAGAATAATAGCAGACAGGGGAACCACAATCAGGTTGCTGACAAGGAATAAATTGGAGACCTGATGAAAGTGAAAAGCGCTCAGCGGAATGGTTAAGATTTGTGCTGCAATGGTTACGGATAATAATTTCCAGATACGGTTGAATAAATTATATCGCGAATAAAGCCAGTTGGAAACAGGTCTGTAAAAGAGAACGATACTGAGTACTGCCGCATAAGAAAGCTGAAAACCAACATCCCATAAAAAAAAGGGGTTCCGGCAGAGCAGGAAAAAAGCGGAGGCGCTCAAAGAATGATACACAGAAACAGGTCTCCGGATACTTTCTCCTATCACGATAAAAGAAAACATCACGGCACTCCTTAATATGGAAGCTCCGGCGCCGGATAACAAGGCAAACAGCCATAAGACCAGTAGAATCACAACGCCTCTCAGCGCTTTTGTATTTCGCCTTCGTTGGATTGGTTTTAGCAGTAGAATCAATAAGCCGTATATTAATCCCAGGTGCATACCGGAAATCGCAATGACATGCACCACTCCCGTATTTACATAAGCCTGCAACAATTCCCGATCGATGTCATCACGGTAGCCGATCAATAAGGCTTCGGCAACGGCTGCTTCCCGTTTATCCGGCAAATATTTTCGTAACACCTCAATGATTCCCTGGCGGGATTCCTGAAGAAGGCGTTCAAACCGCGACCTCGTCTGCATAGGTTTAACCACATAATCATGCGCTGATAAATACATCTGGTGGGTAATGTCTTTAAAAAGGCAATATCGTTGATAGTCGAAAGCGCCGGGATTACCAGAGTTTTTGATTGACTGAAGCCTGTTCCTGAAAACGATGGTTGTCCCAACTTTCAATCGTTGAAGAACATCGTCCTGCTTTTGGAAATAGATGATTATACTTCCGGTGGTTTTGATTAGTCTCTCTTCATTGACAACCGCATACACGTCTGCATTGGCTTTATACGAATTTTTCTTTTCTATCGGAGGCTCGGACAATACGGCTACAACAAATGAGCTATCCCGGATGGCGTGTCCGAACCATTTTGGGTGATGGATTATGTTTCTGAAGTGAACGGTTATGGCGCCTGTCAGAAAGACCATCATCATAAGAGACAGTCCATACCACCATTTAAAGCGAAATAAACGATAGCCCCGTAAGCTTAAAGAAACAAGGAAAACAACGCCACAAAAAGCCGTGATAAATAACACA
This sequence comes from Chitinophagaceae bacterium, assembly GCA_019454915.1. GTDB lineage: Bacteria > Bacteroidota > Bacteroidia > Chitinophagales > Chitinophagaceae > Agriterribacter. Next base: position 50,837 of record JACFNM010000001.1, on the reverse strand, counting down.
TTCTTCAACGACAAAGGGCGATACCATTGTATGACAATCCCAGCCATCAATGGCAAAAGCAAGCGGAGGAAAGGCGCTTTTTTCCATAAAGGAACCACAGGCAGCAACATGCAAAAAAGATAGGAAAGAATTGCCTACCGGCAAAATAATCCGGCATTTAATTGCAATAAAACGGCTGCAAAAGACAATCCGCATAATCAGTAGCGATATGCCATAACAGCCCGATACCCCAAATGCGTGTAGGTTTGAAAAGCAGTAATACAGCGTACAGTACAATAGCCGGATAACTATGAAGCACATGGAATCCGATGCTGCACCGACAGGGGTCATAAACGGGATTGACCAACAGATGGTCCAGATCTATTACCATAGTCAGTAACAACACCGCGTAAATTCTCATCCACGCCTTTCGATCAATTATTAACGCGATAAATACCGGTACAAGAAAATGACCTCCATAATGGATGAGTAGCCTGATCAAAGTATTGGTTTTTGAGTCCGCAATCTATCGCTGCTCCACGAAACTTTCAAATTTGGCTTTAAAAAATAAATTAATGTATTTACTTTTAGGAAAATCTTTCGTTGAAGGAACGATATTATTCTTTGGATGTATTTCGGGGAGCTACGGTCTGCCTGATGATTATGGTAAATAATCCCGGGTCGTGGTCGCATCTCTTCAGCCCTCTGGCCCATGCACCCTGGCACGGCCTGACGCCGACAGACCTCGTATTTCCATTTTTCTTGTTCGCGGTTGGCAATGCTATGGCATTTGTCCTTCCCAGGCTTAAAGAAGGTGGCAACAAGGCTTTCTGGAAAAAAATTATCAGGAGAACATTGATCATATTTTTCATAGGGCTATTCCTCAATTGGTATCCATTTGTAAGCTGGCAGGGCGATGATTTGATTTTCAGGAGTTGGGTGAGTGCCGAAGACCCGAACAAAGGTGTAAGGATCCCCGGGATTTTGCAGAGAATAGCTTTCTGCTACTTCTTTGCCTCTGTAATCGTCTTCTATTATGCTTTATCAGTCATCACGCTGATGTGGGCGCTTTGCTGGTGGCTGGATAAAAAGAAGATTTACATTAAAGTGTAAGGCTGGATCGGTAAAACAGAATTCATTCTATAAAAAGAAAAGGGAAGGCCTTGCGGAAGGGAAACACGGAAGAAGAAATACAGGTCAGGTTTTGGCCAATGCCGGTACAGCAGCCATACTCAGCTTATTGATATTGAACTTTCCCGGTGAAAAAAATGTACTTCTATTGATGATTGCCGGCGCATTTTCATCTGCCACTGCAGATACGCTCTCCTCTGAATTGGGAAACGTATATGGTAAAAGGTTCTTTGATATTCTTTCTTTCAAACCAATGCAAAGAGGAGAGAACGGCGCGGTAAGCGTAAACGGATTTATCTTCGGCTTCCTCGGTAGTGTTATCATCGCATTGATTTATATGCTGATTTCACACGGAAACTACAGCCATCTCTTCATCATAGTCATCGCCGGAACAGCAGGAAACATAGCCGATACCATTCTCAGTCTTACTCTTGAAAACAAAAAATTAGTCTCAAACAATATCGTAAACCTACTCAATACCGCCGTGGGTGCTGCAGTGGCAGGTATATTGTCTATTATGTAAGTTCCGTGCGATAAATACCGCTCTTTCGGTAATGCTTTCCCCAATTAATTCACCTCATCAAAATTCGGGATTTTCATATACTCTCCTCCTTTCAACGCCGATTGATGCGCTACGATTCCGGGAACTGTATAGGCCAGCGCTTCGTATATATTTACTTCCGGTTGCCGGTTGTTGATTACAGCGTCAATAAACTCGTGGGTGATAAAAGTATGAGAGCCATCGTGTCCACTGTTATGTCTGAGCGGCTCAGGCAGCATGGCCGTTGCCCACCATGTGGGTTGGTCATATTCTTCAACGGTTGAGCCCTTATACTCAAATCCTGCATCATCCCGCTTCATTACTTCACCACTGTGAACAATAAGATGAGGCTGTCCCCAGTTATGAGAAGAATAAAAGCTCATCTTGTCACCACGCCATTCGCCACGCTCTACTTCCTTCAAGGCTCCCTTCCAGTTAACTTCCACACGGAAAGGATTACCCCGATTCGTTTTAAAGAATGCCGTTTCATTCCAGAATGGGTTATTATACGGGTTATTCTTAAGCATAGGGCTATCATCTCCCCATCCTATGCCGCTCACCTCTGTTAACCGTTCGCCGGTTACTGCAATCAGGAAAGCAGTGCAATGCGTGGGATAATGCATGGGCGGAAATCCGTACCTCCAGGTAGATTCGCCCTTTTCAACAAACAGAATTTCCAAACCGGGATGATTATATTCGGCTGCCGCACTGAAAATGGTTCCAAACTTACCCTCTTTGTACATCTGCTTCACGGAAATGGTATTCTGCCTGTAGACCGTAGTCTCCGCCATCATATAAGTTAAACCGGTGCGCTTCACGGTATTCAGTATATCAGCGCTTTCTTCCAAAGTCATCGCAGCCGGTACCGCACACAATACGTGCTTGCCCGCATTCAGCGATGCGATAACGTGTCTCGCATGGTCGGGTGCACCAGTAGCGATAAACACAGCGTCAATCTTCTTATCTTTTAATAGTATCTCCAGCGACTCATAGGCCTTTTTACATTTGTACGTTTTTTGTAAGCCGGCTCTTCGGTCCACACGTAAATCACTTACCGCTTCCACGATACAATTGGGGTGTTCATGAAAATAGAAAGTAGCGCCAAATCGGCCGCCAACAATTCCGATGCGTATCTTCTTATCTGCGTGTGGCACACCGGCAAATACCGGTTGAGGGTTTAACGCGATTCCTGCACCTGCAAGAGAAACCATATTGATAAAACGACGACGAGGTAAATTCATAATAAGAAACTAAGATTAAAAAAATGAAAATTTTATTTCAGGAATGCATCAACATTATCTCTTGTAACCAACTGAAAAGGGATAAACACCGACGTTTTTTCTATCGGCTCATGCTTTGCCATTTTAATAGCCATTTCCACCGCGCCTTCGCCCTCTCCTTTGGCATCCTGATACACGGTCGCATCCAAACGTCCTGCCTTCACCGCCTGCAGGGCGTCAGCTATTGCATCAATACTCACCACGACCACTTTATCTTTAAGTCCTGCCTGTTCCAGCGCCTGCAAAGCTCCCATACCCATTTCATCATTATGTGCAAAAACGGCATTCAACTGGTTACCATAAGACTGGATCCAGTTTTCCATTAAACTCATTGCCTTTGCCCGATCCCACTCTGCTGTCTGCTCCGCCAATACTTTTATACCCGGATATTTTTCCAGGATTTTCTTAGCGCCGATGGCCCGCTTTATCTGCGCTGCCTGCCCCATATATCCATCCATGATGACAATATTTCCTTTACCGCCCAAACGCCTCGCTATTTCTTCCATCGCTATTTCTCCCGATTCCTCATCGTGCGATCCCACGAAGCCATCCGGAACGGCGGTCGTTTCAGAATTTACATTTATTAGAGGAATACCGGCTGCTTTTGCCTTTTCCACCGCCGGAGAACTGGCTTCCACCTCGCATGGATTTAAAATAATAGCATCTACTTTTTGAGAGATAAGTGCCTCGATTTGCTGCACCTGCTTATCGGCTGTACGTTGTGCATCACTTACTATCAGCCGGATACCTTTCTCCCTGGCATACGCTTCCATCGCATCCTTCACGTTTACAACAAATTCCGATTGCAGGCTCAGCATAGAGGCGCCGATGACAATCTGACCATCCTCTCCTTTTTTCGCTCCCTGGTTGCAACTAAAAAATAATAATCCGGCAAACAATAAAAGATAAACAGTATTCACTTTCATACGAGTCTTTCCTGGTTTTTGAAGGGTGTAAGATAATTATTTTCATGGTTAGTTTGGCCGCCGTTAATCCGAGCTGTTAGTTTATTATTATCAGCCTCCTCTTCTATCCAGCAACACGGCGCCGATAATAATCACGCCTTTCACAATTTGCTGATAATAGGAACTTACATTCAGTAAATCAAGCCCGTTATTGATAACGCCAATAATCAATACGCCTATCACCGTTCCCATAATACTTCCCCTTCCCCCCATCAGGCTTGTTCCGCCAATAACCACCGCAGCAATGGCGTCCAGTTCATAGGCTATACCGGCATTCGGTTGGCCGGTATTGATTCTCGCAGCCAATACAACACCGGCCAGACCAGCCAATAATCCGCAAAGGATATAAGCAAACAATTTCACCCTGTTGACCCGGATACCTGAAGCCCTTGCCGCCTCTTCATTACCACCCACCGCATATATATACCGGCCGATACGGGTGTACTTCAGCGTCACGCCCGATAGAATGATCACTAATAGAAATAAAAGTATGGGTACAGGAATGAAGAGAAAGTCTCCCCCGCCGATATAATTAAATGCCGGAGACAAATTTGTTACCGGTCTTCCGCCACTCCAAACCAGAGCCAGTCCTCTCGCTATAGTCATCATGCCCAGCGTAACGATAAAAGGCGCCACTTTTCCCAAAGTAATTATAAAACCATTTGCAGCGCCAATGATCAGTCCCGTCATCAATGCCAGTCCTATAGGCACAATTAACGGATAAGTGTCCGGATGAGCGAAGCCCGCTGCCACTACTCCGGTTAGGGCCAACACGGAGCCCAACGAAAGATCAATCCCGCCGGTAATGATTACAAAGGTTACGCCGATAGCCAGTATTCCATTAATGGAAACCTGCCTTAGTACGATGAGGATATTTTGGGAAGTAAAGAAAAAAGGTGTCGCAATGGACAATAAAATACAGATAACCAAAAACGCGATCAATATACCATACTTAATAAGAAAGGCTGACAGGGCATTTGCTTTTAGAGAACTCATTATAGAAAATTAAAAATCCATTTATTGATAATTATATCCTGTTGTATTCATGGCATACTGCATGATCTTTTCCTGGGTAGCTTCGTTTGCCGTCAACTCCGCCTGTATCCTTCCTTCACGCATCACCAGGATTCTGTCACTCAAGCCCAGCACTTCCGGAAGTTCGGAAGAAATGACGATAATGGCTTTACCCATTGCCGCCAACTCATTGATTAATTTATAGATTTCCGCTTTGGCGCCGATGTCAATGCCGCGTGTCGGTTCGTCTAACATAATGATGTCCGGATCATTCAAAAGCACTTTGGCCATCACCACTTTCTGCTGATTTCCGCCACTCAGATAATTAATCACCTGATTGACGGATGGTGTTTTTATCGCAAACCGTCTGACTTCCCGCCTGGCGACTTCAACTTCCTTTCTTTTTTTAATAAAAGGTCCCCGGGATATTTTTTTTAGAGATGCCAGGCTCATATTGTCTTTTACGGTTGCGGAAAGAACAAGCCCTGTTCGCTTCCTGTCTTCCGTAATAAGTCCTATTCCACATCCTATAGCATCATTGGGGGCGGAAATCTTCACCGGCCTTCCCTTCACTTTTATCGTACCCGCTGTAATTTGCTCCAATCCAAAAATAGCGTTCACCACTTCTGTTCTTCCTGCGCCCATTAATCCGGCGATACCCAATACTTCACCGCTTCGTACGGAGAAGCTAATACCTTTAAATTTCGCGCCGTCTAAGTTGCTTACCGAAAATAGTTCGTCACCCAATTTATGATTCCGTCTTTCAAAAATCGTATTTAATTCCCTTCCTACTATAAACGAAATAAGTTTATCCTGACTTACCTCTGTTGCCGGGTAGGTGCCGATCCATTCCCCATCGCGCATAACCGTAATGGTATCTGCAATATGCAGTATCTCGTCCATCTTGTGCGAAATATAAATAATTGAAATACCCTCTCTTTTGAGTTCACGGATAATATCAAACAGAATAGACGTCTCTTTGTCTGAAAGCGCAGAAGTAGGTTCGTCCATGATAATGAGTTCGGCCTTGTTAGAAAGCGCCCTGGCTATTTCAACCATTTGCGTTTCAGCAATACTCAAACCACCCATACGCTGATTCACCGCTATCTTTAATCCCAACCGTTCAAGCAATTCCTTCGCGTCGCGGTTTCGTTTACTCAGATTTATCCATCCGGGGAATATCCCGCGGGGTTCATTACCCATGAAAATATTTTCTGCCACGCTTAAGTCGGGAAAGGGCAATAATTCCTGGTGGATCATGGTAATACCCGACTGAATAGCGTCGTGAACGGACTTAAAATGAACGGATTGTCCTTTAAAATAAATACTGCCCTCGTCCGGCCGGTACATGCCTACGAGGATTTTCATCAGGGTTGACTTACCCGCGCCGTTTTCTCCCATAAGGGCATGAACGGTTCCTTTCTTTACCTGCAACTGCACATTATTCAGCGCGCGGACTCCCGGAAAGGATTTTGAGATATTTTCTGCCTGCAAAAGAAAGTCCATGATTCTGTCGGTGATAGCTAATTTCTCACAATATAAGTTAAAAAGCCCGGCAAATCTGACAGATTCATTGCCGGGCCATTCATTATCAGTATGTTGATCTCAAGGCAAATTCCTTGTTATACAACAACGCAATTTATTTTCTAAAAATAGGGCGTTAATGCTGCTTCATCAGCGGGAAGTCCATAATAAGGATCCAATACCGTGAATGCGTTATTGGGGGGAACGGCGCCATCAGGGAAATAATAATCCTTGGGATTAGCAATTATCTTAGCTCCATGAGGTAAGATAATCTCCTGTATTCTTCCAGTTCTAACGATATCAAACCAACGCTTATTTTCAAATGCCAGCTCCACTCTTCTTTCCTTAAAGATAGCTTCTCTCATGTCCGATTGAGAAGCTGCCGACGTATTAGAAAGTCCGGCACGATTACGCACCATATTCAAATAATCATCAGCATCTCCCGGCCTTCCTTGTTCATTAATTGCCTCTGCCAGTGCCAACAATACCTCAGCATATCTGTAAACGGGCCAATTATTTCCAGTATTACCATGAACGGCATGGGGCTTCGCAAACTTCTTAATATAAGGATATACTTTATTATCCCTTAAACTCTGGCTAAGCGTAACATAAGCAATTGATACATCTTTACGCTCATCGCCTGATTCATAAGCTGCAATTATATCCGGCGTCGGGATATTATTTCCTTCCCCGGAAAGGTCCTGCGGGTTTGAAGTCTGTGTAATGGGTTGCAATTCGGTTTTGGTCATGGGGCGAGGCAGGAAATTATAAATTATACTACCATTATACCCTGATGCGCCTTCCATATATTGTACTTCGAAGACAGATTCACTATTATTTTTATTATCTGAGGTATTAGAAAACACCTTATCATATGATGGAACCAGGCTATACTCTCCACTGGTTACAATTTCTCTTAGTACTGTTTCAGCCTCAGGCCATCTTTTCTGCCATAAATACAAATCACCTAACAACATTTTAGCACTGCCAGATGTTACTCTTCCAGCCTCCTGTGTGGATTTAGGTTTCAGCAAACCGGCAGCATCCTTAGCATCCTTCTCTATCTGTGTGTAAAGCTGATCCTTAGTAGCCAGTTCCGCTGTAGCTTCCAAACGATTGTCCACTACTGACAAATGTAAGGGCGCCGTTCCAAAATACCGGACCAATTCGAAATAGGCAAAAGCCCGTAAAAAAAGCGCCTGTCCTTTTAAATTGCTTTTTGAAGAAGCGTCAAAGTCTACATCATCTATCGTACTTAAAATTTGGTTAGTCCTGGCGATTATCTGATAATCCAGCCGATACTGATTCAAAACATGCCCATTCGTAGTAAGTGTTATTCCTGCAACAGAACTCGCAGAATTAGGCATGGCAAAATCTGCAACATTTTCCGTTGCATCAACAGCACCGAATAAAATATTCCGGGGGTAATAGGTGTTATCTGAATGCATTTCCCCTAAAACCCAGGCTCTGTCGTTAAATATAGGCCTCAGCGGCACATAAGCAGCATTCACTGCCTGTTTAAAATCTGATTCATTTTTAAAAAAAGTCTCTGACGTCAACGCTGTCTCGGGCTTCAAATCCAGGAATTTCGTACATCCGCCCAACAGCAGCCCGGTAGATACCAATATAATTATCTGTAATTTCATTGCTTTAAGTTTAAGATTAAGTGTAATTAACTATTCTAATTAAAAGTTCAAATTAATACCTAACGTGTAGGTACGGGGAACCGGATAATTAGAAAGATCTATACCCTGACTAAGATTACCTCCATCGCCATTGCCATCTCCCTGGGCACTCGTTTCAGGGTTGGGACCTCCCCAATAATTTGTAAATACATATAGCTGTTGAATCGAAGCGTAAACTCTCGCAGACTTAATAGCTTTACTCTTTAATCCTAAATTATAACCGAGCGTGACATTCTTTATGGCAAAGAAGGAAGCGTCAGCAATAAATCGGCTATTCATCCAGTCTCTTTCTACTCCTGTAACGTTACCCCCACCTACAGTAGTTCCAAAAAATCCTTTCCCTGGGTTTTCGGGAGATCTGAAACGATATTTCACTTCTTCAACAAGATTGAACACTCCATCCAGATTGGCAGTACTATACAAGTGCCGCATTAATAACTTATTACCATACGATCCTGAACCCACGATGCTCAAATCAAACTTTCCATACTGAAGAGTGTTGGTTATACCGTAAATGAATTTAGGAAACGGGTTTCCTATTATTGTGCGGTCATCATTATTTCCGCCATAAGTAATTTTTCCATCTTTATTTATATCACGCAACTTGATACTACCCACAGTAGATCTTCCGGGAACCTGAGGAGAGTTGTCCAGATCCTGTTGGTTCATATATACACCTTCTGCAATCAGCCCATAAAATTGTCCAAAAGGCTGTCCAACCTGTGTAATATGGAATGTACCATAGACCCTGTCCAATCCTTCAGCAAGAGCAATTACTTTGTTTCTGTTGAAAGAAATATTAGCGTTAGTGGTCCAGCGGAATTTATTAGCATCAATATTTACTGTATTTACGGCAAACTCATGTCCCCAGAATCTTATCTGCCCAATATTATCATTAAAATTAGTAAACCCGGATTCCTGCGCAATCTGTACGCTATATAACAAATTGGTGGTATTCTTCAAATAATAATCATAAGTAAATTGAATACGATTATTTAAAAAGGCCAAATCCAATCCAACATCAACCTGCCTTGTCGTTTCCCACGTAAGCCTTGGGTTAGCCAATGATACAACAGCGGCTCCTGTAGCAACCGTTGATCCAAACACCGCATTGACTGTATTGTTCACCAAAGCATACTGTGTGTAGTTACCAATGTTATTATTCCCGATTACACCATAGCTCGCACGCAATTTTGCAAAATTTATTGACTTCACATTCTGGAAAAAGTTTTCATCAGATATGATCCAACCTAATGAAGCAGACGGGAATGTACCCCATTTATTGGCCGTACCAAATCTTGATGAACCATCACTTCGAATGGCTGCGGTAAGAAGATATCTGCCTTTAAAATTGTACGTTAAACGCGAAAGATAGGAAACCAGAGACCACTCATTATACTGATTATTCGTCCCCCCTCTATTTATGTTCAATGCTCCTTGAATGGTCGGCAGTCTGTCATCTGTATAGGTATCGGCCTGAATCCTGGTTGACTCACCGTAAAATCTCTGATTAGTAAACCCAGCCAGAACTTCGAGATTATGTTCTCCAAAATTCATGTTATAGGTCGCCAGATTTTCATTAAGAAGAGATCTTCCTTCAAAATTTTGTCTAATCGAAACCGCAGTGGTTGGCACCGGTACGTTCATGAAATTGGTAGCAGTAGAGGGATTAAAGAAGAAAAACTTTGCTGCATAATTTTCAACATTAAATGTTGATTTCAAAGTTAGGCCCCGGATGGGTTTATATTGCACATAGGCATTACCAACCATATAATTATATTTCGTTTCATTAACCAACTCATCTGCTGCCCTTACCCAGTTAGGATAATTAAAGATATTTCCTGTACTCCCAGGAAAATTGTTATAAAGTGTCAGTTCTCCATTGGCATCCCTGATAGGCATCACCGGCCAGGTATGTAATGCATTAAATAAAATTCCTGTACCCCTGTCTCCATCAGTTCTGGGCGTATTATCAAACACATATGAAGGTGCCAAATTAAACCCAATCTTCAAATTATCAGTTACTGAATACTCTGTGTTTATTCTGAAAGAATATCTTTTATATTCATTATTCAGAACCACGCCTTGCTGATTAAATATCCCTGCCACAACCGAAGTACTTAATTTATCTGTATTGGAATTAATAGAAAGGCTATAACTCTGTATTGGAGCTTTTCTCAACAATGCATCATACCAGTCATTATTCTTCCCCTGATACTGAGATGGATTTTGAAATTCCACGGGAACGGGTAAGCCGGCATCTTCGTAATACTCTTTCTTAAACTGAGCAAACTCAACCGCGTCCATCATTTTAATTCTGCCTTTTTGTGGTACTTCCTGAATACCACCATACACATCCAGCCCTATAGATGTCCTACCTTTGGCGCCTCTTTTCGTAGTAATCAGTACAACACCATTAGCTGCCCTCGATCCGTACAATGAAGTAGAGGCTGCGTCTTTAAGCACTGAAATATCTTCGATTTCATCGGGATTTAAATTTGAAATATTTCCGGTGATCGGGAAACCGTCGATTACGTATAGCGGATCGCTACCTGCCGATACTGATAATTGCCCCCGTATCCTGACCGACATACCCTGTCCCGGTTTACCTGTAGTTTGATTGATTTGTACACCCGCCAGTTTACCCTGCAATTTCTGGGTCATTTGTGCCACAGGGATATCCTTTATTTCTTTGGCATCTATATTCTGAACGGCTCCGGTCACGTTTCTCTTAACCTGACTTCCATAACCAACCACAACCACTTCCTCGAGTCCCTGAGAGCCGATTGCCAGACTGGTATTAATAGTACTTCGCCCCGAAATATCTATCTCTTTGGTTACATAGCCTACAAATGAAAATACCAGCATCTTACCCGATCCTGCATTAATAGTGTACTTCCCGTTTGCATCTGTCTGAACAGTAGTATTCGTACCTTTGAGTGATACGGTCACTCCTGGCAAAGCTTCAGATGAACCTGCGTCCGTTACAACTCCCGTTACAATGTGCTGCTGGGCAAATGTGAATAGACTGAATAATGTCGCGACCGCCATAGCGGAAAAACATTTCACGTAAGTAATCGTTTTCTTTCGCATAAAGAACCTTCGTTTATAGATGAAAATGAATAAATATTTCCCTACATGGCCAAACATGAACACAGATCTTCTTCTCCCGGTAATTAACAGAACATGACTTTAGGAATTGGAGTTGAAACAGGAAACCTCACGTGTACTGCAAATAACATTTTAAATAAAAACAACAGGAGGTAATTTTGACCGCTAATAAAAAATCGGCAGAATTAAGTCGGAGATACTCGATGTTTCATGGCAATCAATTTTGGTTAAAATAATTATTGTTCGAATAACAGCAGGTAAAATTATTTTACTTCATCTGTATGTCCGTCCTGTACCTTCATGGAGCATCCTGTGGTGTCCTGTATAGATACCAAAACAAATGAGGGTACTCCGGTCACTTGTTTGATGTATTGCTACGCAGGGTGAATTACTCTTCAATCCTTAACATTTTTCAGAACTAACAAAGATTACTACAGCACACAAAATCAGACAGGATGGCTCATGACGGAGACGAACAACGTGTTTACTATTTTTATCTCAAAATGACGATTATGAAAATACTGAAACTACTGCTGGTAATATTCGTGCTACCTGCCGTTACGCACGCGCAACAAGTAAAACACTCTGTTGCCGATACACTATATAGCCGTTTCCAAAATCCACCGGCAAGTGCTAAACCGCGCGTATGGTGGCACTGGATGAACGGAAATATTACCAGAGACGGGATCAAAAAAGATCTGCTGTGGATGCAGCGCGCGGGTATCGGTGGCTTTCAGAATTTCGACGCTGCGTTAATGACTCCCCAGGTTGTCGAAAAGCGACTTACTTATATGACGCCTGAATGGAAAGATGCTTTCAGCTTTACAACACGGCTTGCGGATTCACTGCAACTTGAAATGGCTATCGCCGGATCACCAGGCTGGAGCGAAAGCGGCGGACCCTGGGTGAAACCTGAAGATGGGATGAAAAAGATCGTATGGAGCGAAACAAGCGTGCAAGGAGGAAAATATTTTGACGGCAAATTACCACCGCCACCATCTGTAACAGGAACCTTTCAAAACATCAGTATTCAGTCTCAACCCGGTTTGGGAGCAACGGTAGCAGCACCTCCATCTTATTATGAAGATATTGCCGTGATCGCGTGTAAACTACCCGATACCGACATTCCGGTCAGCAGCCTCTCACCCATCGTCACCTCAAGCGGAGGCAACTTCAATATACATCAGTTGACAGACGGCGATTTAGCCACCGGTGTTTTACTACCTGCTGACAGCATCAACGGATTTGCATGGATTCAGTTTGAGTTTAGCCGGCCTCAAACCATCAAGGCAGTTACCATGGTAGGCGGAGGTGATAAAGGGCCGTTCGGCTTATTCGGAGAATTTAAGGACACCCGTAGTTTGCAAAGCAGTGATGATGGGAAGACCTACAGGCGGGTTTGTTATATCCCTGCAGGCAATGTATTGCAACAAACCATTTCTATACCAACCACCACAGCAAAATATTTCAGGGTGACCGTTAAGAATCCTCCTCCCCGGTTCAGCTTCGCTTCCATAACAGGAAATAACGCTGCGCCGCAAACACCTCCCGGAACGGAAATCAGCGAACTGGTACTTCATCCCGCATCGCGCATCCATCAGTTTGAAGAAAAAGCTGCCTTTGCTACCGGCGGGAACTTCTACGAACAAGCCACTCCTGAAACAGATGATGTTATAAAAGAAACCGATATCATCAATATTACAGACAGAGTAACGAACGACGGCACTCTCCACTGGGATATTCCGAAAGGGAATTGGAAAATTATCCGATACGGCTATTCATTAACAGGAAAACAAAATCATCCCGCTTCTGCCGAAGCAACCGGACTGGAAGTGGACAAGCTTAATCCAAAAGCTGTAGCCGCTTATTTCAATAATTATCTGGATCAATACAAAGAAGCTACATCCGGTTTGATGGGCACAAGGGGTTTGCGATATATGGTAACGGACAGTTGGGAAGCAGGCACTCAAAACTGGACAAACAGGCTACCGGAAGAATTTATGAAACGGCGGGGATACAATATCTTCCAATGGATGCCTGCTCTGTCGGGCTTTATCATCAGGAGCGCGGGAGCTACTGAAAATTTCTTATGGGATTTTCGAAAAACGATCAGCGAACTGACTACCGAAAATCATTATGATTTATTAACAAAACTTCTGGAAGAAAGAGGCATGAAACGATATTCTGAGTCGCATGAAAGTGGCAGAGCTACCGTTGCAGACGGGATGGAAATGAAACGGAATGCTGCCATTCCCATGTCGGCAATGTGGGTACCTGGCAGAATCGGAGGAGATGGTACAGGTTATAAAGCTGACATTCGGGAATCAGCTTCCGTTGCGCACATATACGGGCAGAATATCGCCGCAGCCGAATCACTCACTGCATTGGGGACATTGGGAAACGCGTGGTCTTATTCACCGGAAAAGTTGAAACCGACAGCAGATCTTGAAATGGCCAGCGGACTTAACCGATTTGTTATCCATACTTCTGTTCATCAGCCGGTAGATGATAAGATTCCCGGGCTGGGGCTCGGGCCGTTCGGGCAATGGTTCAACCGGCACGAAACATGGGCTGAACAGGCGCACGCATGGACTGACTATCTATCGAGAAGTTGCTTTATGCTTCAACAGGGAAAGTTCGTCGCTGACATTTTATACTATTATGGAGAGGACAATAACATCACGTCCCTCTTCGGGAAAAAACTACCAGACATTCCTGAAGGGTACAATTATGACTTCATCAATAGCGATGCATTGATAAATCTGACATCCGTTAATAATGGTGAAATCGTCACACCCAGTGGGATGCAATACCGTGTACTCGTTTTGGATGCTAACAGCAGATACATTCCTGTGGCTGTTTTGCAAAAAATAAAAGCACTGGTAAATGAGGGTGCGATTGTAATAGGCCTTAAACCGGCCTCGGCCACCGGCTTGCTGGAAGATACTGCACTGTTTGTTCAAACGGCTGATGAACTGTGGAGTACGAATCTCGTCACGTCTTACGGCAAGGGGAAGGTATTTGGTACTTCGGACATTCAGCAAGTAATGGGGCTGCTAAATATCACGCCGGATTTCGAATACTCTAAAGCTGACACAGCATCAGAGTTATTGTTTGTACACCGAAAGCTGCCGGACACGGAATTTTATTGGGTAAACAATCGAACCAACCGATATGAAAAAACAATGCTCAACTTTAGAATATCGGGAAAAGAAGTGGAAATATGGTATCCTGAAACGGGTAAAAAAGAAGCGGTAGCGTTTACGATCGCCAATAATCGAACTACCGTACCCGTGACGCTCGTTCCCAATGATGCCATATTTGTTGTTTTTGAAAAAAATACGAATGAGATAACTAAATCTGTGAATAAAAAGCAAGAAGTTGTGCTGCGCCAACTCAACAAGCCGTGGAAAGTTGATTTTCAGCGAGGGCGGGGAGCACCTGAAAGTATTGTCATGAAAAACCTCAGCTCCTGGACAGAAAATACGAACAACGGTGTAAAATATTTTTCAGGCACTGCTACCTATTCCCAACAAATCGAACTACCCGCCCGTTGGCTGAAAAGCAATGACCGGTTGTTTATCGATCTCGGTAATGTAAAAGATTTAGCCGAAGTCATTATAAATGGCAAGTCCACTGGCATCGTCTGGAAAGAACCTTTTAAAGTGGACATCACCGATTTTGTTGAATCAGGAAAGAATAAACTCGAAATCAAAGTAACCAACCTCTGGGTAAACCGGCTGATTGGCGATGAACAACCCGGAGTTACTCAAAAGATAACTTACACGACAATGCCGTTTTACCAAGCCGACTCACCGTTATTGCCCTCCGGTTTACTGGGCCCGGTGAGCATCATAAGCGTTCGTCAATAAACAGATAAATATCCTGCAGTAGCAAACAAACTACTGCAGGGTTTACTTTTACATTCAGTCTCCGTTAATCTCCAAATGCAATCAACTCCTTCACCATTTCTCTCGAACCGATAAATAACGGACTTCGCTGATGAATATGCTCCGGATGTATCTCTAATATCCGCTGCCTGCCGTCCGTGGCGCTGCCACCCGCTTTTTCTATGATAAATGCCATCGGGTTGCACTCGTAACAAATCCTGAGTTTTCCATTGGGCTTATCTTTGGTTTGAGGATAAAAGTAAATCCCGCCTTTTAAGAGATTACGGTGCACATCCGCCACCATGCAGCCATAATATCTGTTGGAATAAGGCCCGTACGTATTTTGAGTATCAGACATGCAGTAGTTTACATAGTTTCTGATACTTTGATCTACGCGATTGTAATTGTGATTATCAAAGGAATAAAATGGTCCTCTTAATGGCGCTTTCAAATGCGGAAAACTCAGAAAAAATCTATTATCCGGCCGGCTCAACGTGAATGCATTCACACTATTAGTAGTAGCCAATATCCAGTTTATGGTAGGTCCGTAAAGAAAGTACCCGGCAGCAACCTGGTTTTTGCCCGGCTGTAAAAAATCCTGTTCTGCTACCCTACTGCCCGGAGAAGACAGTCGCCGGTATATACTAAAAATGCTGCCAATTGAAATATTCACGTCTATGTTTCCGGAGCCGTCTATCGGATCCATCAGGAAAACATATTCTGACCGCAGGCTTTTCCCGTCATCAAAAACAACTACGTGTTCATTTTCCTCCGACACGATTCCTGCACAGACACCGGCTGCCTGTAATGTGTCAATAAAAATCTGATTGGCACGGGCATCCATTTTCTGTACCTCTTCTCCCTGCACATTCATCCGTCCTTCAGACCCCAACATACCTGCCAGCCCCGCGCCGGTAATTTCTTTGTAAATCTGTATGGCTGCCTGTCCAATACTTCTCAATAAGTCTTTTAATCCTCCGGAGGCGTCATCCCACTCTGCAGCCTCACGATTTAACCATTCATCAAAATCAATACTGTCGTTGTTATTACTCATCGCTTAAGATTATTTTCCCCAGACTGGCGGGCACATGAAAATCGGGCATCTTTGTTTTGGGGTCTACCCAGGTCATCCAGTTCTCTATAATAGTGGAGCCCTCTTTACTAAATTCTCCACGATAGATGCCCGCTAAAACAGCGCCACCGTCAGATAGTCTCTGTAAAAAATCTATCGGAATCATCCCTTCAACAATATATCCTCCGGGGTATATACGCGCTGCTGTTTTCATTCCATCCGGCGGCTCCCAATCATAGTCAAACTGGCGATAGTAAGTGGCCCGATAGGATAAAATCTTTTCCTGCGGATCCATTTCCAAACCATAATATTCTTCCATGTCCGGATCCTTTGAAAAAAATAATTCTACACGGTCTTCCACTTCCACGTCCCTTTCACCATCAAAATCATCTTTAACTACGATATCATTATCCTTCGCATCAAAATAAAAATAAACAAACCGCGCATCTCTTAACATGGCAAAAGTAACAGGTGGCGTCACGTCTTTGTTCCAGGGATTGATGAATGAATTTATTTTTGTTGCATTACGCCATGCTTCTTCATCAATCTTCCCATCCACTTGTATTGCGCCATCCGTAACCCGTTGCACAATGTATTCCTGTCTTTGTGTGCATGAATAAAGAGAAACAATCATCAAAACAATAACAATACCTCTCATTTTTTCTTAAAGGGCTTTTTCAATTTAACAACCGGCGCATCTCCGTTTAATTCCAGCCGGACAGCGCCAATTCGCTCAGCGCCTCCCCGCCAGCCTTCCCTTGCATTAAAATACATCATTAAAGTATTATTCCAGGGAACAACATCCAGTTGATAAATAATAGCAGAACGCCAGGGAATATCGGGGTTAGGCTGAACAATGGGGTTACAATCGGCTTCTTTCCATTTCAAACCGTCTTTACTTGTCAACATTCTGATCTCTGATCTGGATTTATCCTCGGCATCTATATAAATAGGGTTATAAAATGCCATATATCCCTGCTTATACCCAAATACTTTAAAACCACCGCAGCCATAATTTCTATATGGAAGTCGTGCGTCGGGAGCCAGCACGGGTTCTGTTCTCTTTACAAACGGTCCAAGCGGATTATCCGCTTCAGCGCAAAAAATATATTTGGGTTCTCCATATCCGGCATCTTTCAAATACACCATTCCTCCGCTGTAATACATACGGTAGCGCCCATCCGGAAGCTGAATCACACACGGGTTCCTGGCTTCTATACCCGATCCTTCTCTTTCCAGAGGCATATCCGGATAAATTAAATCAACAGGGTCAGACCAGTTAATAAAGTCGGTGGTGGTGCGTGCACGGATAATGGTATGATATTTTTTTCTGAACTCTTTATCTGCAAAGGCTGCGGTCGTTGCCGTATAATATTGAATCCAGCGGTCGCCATCGCAGAAAAGATATTGAATACCCACTTCACCCTCCTCGCGAAACACTTCCTTCCATTTTAACCCGTTATCCGAAACCGAGTGGAAAAACCAGGTATGCCAGCCCTGGTCATCATGAGAAAAACCATGATAGAACGCGTGCCACTGTTCATCGAATTCACCCGGAGACAATATCTGAGGGTCGCCAATTACCAACTCCGGCAGACCATATCCCGCCGGATCTATCAAAGGATTTTCCGGAACGTCTTTCCATTTATCTTCCGTCCAGTTGGGGCTTTTAAACGCACCCTCACGATTTGATGCTGTTTGCGCTGACCGGGAACTGCATGACGACAAAACCCATAAAAAAAATACACTTACAATAGCACCTAAGCTTAATTTCCGCATACTGCCTTTTTAATAATTAATCAAAGAATAAAATCCGGTTTTATTTCCAGGCCTTTCTCAAAAACCTCAGCCAGTTATTGTGAAAAAGATTTTCTATATCCTCCTGCTTATAACCTCTTGTGGTTAACAACGATTTTAGGTTCTGGAGATCGGAGATATCTTCTAAATCATAGGGAGACTGTTCTTTTCCATAGGCGCCATCCAAATCACTGCCGATAGCGATATGCTGGCTATTCCCCGCTATTTGACAGATATGGTCGTAATGATCGATCACCTTCTCTAAATTGACCCCTCTCTGCCTGGGATCATCTTTCCCGCGAACCCAATTGTTTGTCAGCATCCAGGTATCAAATACGCCCCCTATCACTGCACCTCTTTCCACCAAAATTTTTATCTGGTCGTCGGTCAGTTGCCGTTGATGCGTTACCAGGGAGCGACAATTATGATGACTGGCCCACACCGGCCCTTTAAAAAGTGAGGTGGCTTCCAGGAATCCTTCATCAGTAAGGTGCGTGACATCCAAAATCATATTCAATCTGTC